>NZ_PIOG01000267.1:0-40428 GCF_002810545.1 Klebsiella sp. A-Nf5
CTTCGACTTATCCCTGCAGGCTTCGGGTCGGGCCGAGGCAGCGTCCGTGCAAAACACGGCCCTCAGCCCGCATCCATGCGGGCTGCCCCGGCCTTCCGGGAACGTCTCAGCGATGTTGAGGCCGCCACCACCGGCAGTTTCAGCAAGAATAGTGAATAAATTAACGACAGGGCGCCCGGCCCCCAGGCCGGATAAGGCGTCAGCCGCCATCCGGCACAAATACGGGAACCGTGTTGAATGAATATTACCCGGCACAGGGTATACCGTCGCCAAATAAAAAGGACAGCCAGCGGCTGTCCTTTTTTACTGTCGGTGCGTCACAGAGGATTAATCCGCGCGGCCCATATAGCGGCACTCTTCGATATGAATGCGGATTTTCTCACCGGTGGTCAGGTATTCCGGCACCTGAATGACCAGGCCGGTGCTCATGGTGGCTGGCTTGGTGCGGGAGCTGGCGGATGCCCCTTTAATACCCGGCGCGGTTTCGATAATTTCCAGGTCAACGGTCTGCGGCAGCTCCAGGGCCAGCAGCTGGCCGTCCCAGGTCAGCACCTGCATATCCGGCATACCGCCTTCCGGAATAAACTGCAGCTCTTCTTCGATCTGCTCTTTGGTAAAGGTGTAAGGGGTATAGTCTTCTTTATCCATGAACACGTATTCGTTGCCATCGACATAGGAGAAGTCAACGAAACGGCGGGTCAGAGTCACGGTATCGACGATATCGTCACCTTTGAAGCGCTCTTCCACTTTCAGGCCGGTACGCACATCGGAGAAGCGCATTTTATACAGTGTCGCAGCACCACGGGCGCTGGGTGACTGAATATCGATATTTTTCACAATCAGCAGCTTGCCGTTGTAATTCAGCACCATACCTTTTTTAATTTCATTCGCTCTTGGCATTGCAGTAATCCTGTCACTTAACGAGTCAAAAATATCGCGTAAAACTACTCGCGCCCGCGCCTTCAGGCAAGCGGAATTCGCGAGTTTTGCTATCTTCTGGCAAAACGTTTAGGCTGTGGCACAAAATGAGCGTTTGGGAGCTGGGTTGTGGAATGTCGTACCGAGTGTGGCGCATGTTGCATCGCTCCCTCTATATCATCGCCAATACCCGGCATGCCGCAGGGCAAGCCCGCCAATACCCGCTGTATTCAGCTTTCCGAGCACAATTTATGCCTGATTTTCGGCTCCCCTCTGCGCCCGAAGGTGTGCGCCAGCCTGCAGCCCTCGCCCGAGATGTGCTTCACCAACCGCGATGACGCCATCACCTGGCTGCTGGATCTTGAACTGGCCACCGCACCCTGAGCTTAAAGCAGCAGATGAGACAGGTTTTTGATATGGGCGCTGAGGCCGTCGAGTAGCGCCTGTACGCGCAGGGGGAGAATGTCCCGCCGCTGGAAGATAAGCCAGGCCTGCAGGTCGATACAGCGCTCCTTTTTCAGACAGGGAACCAGCTGTCCCGCCGCCAGCTCGGTGGCAAGTGAATAGTAGGGCGCATAGACGATCCCCATCCCCAGCTTCGCCAGCTCCACCGCCGGTAGCGTGTTATCGCAAACGAATCCCCCTTTTACCGTGAGATTAAGCGGTTTGCCGTTTTTGCTTTTGAAGGTCCAGATATTGTCGCTGCCGCCCAGCATGCGCAGGGTAATGCACTCATGATCCACCAGCGCCTCCGGCTCGGCGATAGGATGTTGCGCCAGATAGTCCGGAGAGGCGAAGACGCCGGTGCGAAAGCGGGTAAAGGGGCGGGCGATGAGATTTTCATTCTGCGGCTTAAAGGGGCTTATCAGCAGATCGCAGTCGCTATTAAAAATGGCGCCGTATTTCTGTTCCCGCTCACTGGCGTTGCGGGTGACCAGATTGATCTGCAGCTCCGGCAGGGTTTTTCTCAGCGCCGGCAGAATATACCGCCCGAGAAACTGATGGATACCGATGGGGGCCCCGAGCGTGACCACGCCCTGCAGCGTGTTCTTATAACGGTCGGCAAGGTTGATAAGCTGCTCATGTTGTTCGAGAACCGCGCGACTGGCATGGATAAACTGCTCGCCAAACTCGGTGCGCACCAGTTCTCGGGCGGTGCGCAGGAAAATGGCCAAACCGACTTTCCGCTCCACGCTGGTCAGCGTCCGCGAGACGTTAGACTGGGGCATATTCAGGCGCTGGGCCGCCCGGCTCACGCTGGCGGTTTCGGCGATGGCGCTGATAACTCTGAGCTCATCCATTTTAAAGTCTTTCAACATCTTATCGCTGCCTGATATCTGTAATATATCAAAAATGATATACCAGTTTGGCGGAATTGCCATGTGATTTATTGATCCGCTAAACGTATGATGGCCTTTGCGTTGAACAGTCCGTTATTTAAGGAAAATTGTGCGTTTTATCGCTTCTTTTGTGGTCCTCGACGTCATTAAAAATAATGATCTTCCCGCTGGCTTACTGAGTGTATATGCACCATGCTGCTTAATTATTTTGCTTTGTTTGTATTAATACTGGTTTTTCTCATATTATTTTATGGAGTGATTATTATCCACGATATTCCCTATCATATCGCGCAAAAACGACAGCACCCCCATCAGGACGCGATTCATGTGGCGGGCTGGATAAGCCTGTTTACCCTGCATGCTATCTGGCCTTTTCTGTGGATCTGGGCCACCTTGTACCGCCCTGACCGCGGGTGGGGGATGGCTTCGCAGACCGAGGATAGTCTGCAACGCGAGGAACTGGAGAAACGCATTGCGTTACTCGAAGCAGCGTTAAAAAATAGTCAGCAAGCGTCAGCGGGGAATAACGAGAAATAATATGGATCTGTTAATTATCCTTTGCTATGTCGCCATCGCCTGGGGCGTTTTTAAGATATTTCGCATTCCAGTAAATAAATGGACGATCCCCACTGCTATATTAGGCGGAATAGTGGTCGTAGGCACGTTAATATTAACGATGAACTATAACCATCCCTATACGCTGCGGGCGCAAAAAATTGTCGTCTCTATTCCGATGGTGCCTCAGGTCTCAGGCGAGGTGGTTGAGGTCACCAGTAAAACCAACGTGTTAATGAAGAAGGGCGAACTGCTGTTCCGCATCGATGACACCCGCTACCGCGCGCGGTTGAACAAACTGCAGGCCGATCTGGCGGCCGAGGAGGCGACGCTACGGGCGAAGCAGGCGACCATTGACGATGCCAGCGCCAGAGTGCAGCAGGCGCAGGCCGAGTACGATCGCGTTACCCGTGACGACCAGCGTTATGCTCAGGGGGCGGCCATGCCGGTCAATCCTTTCTCGGAACAGGATGTGACTCACGCCAGGCAGCAGGTGCAGATCCAGACGGCGGTATTGCAGGCGGCGAAAGCGCAATTACAAAACGCCAGAGAGCAGGTGTCTGGCCGCTATAATGGGCTTGATGCCAACATTGCCAGTCTGAAATCGCAGATCCTCGAGGCGGAGTATAATCTGGCGCAAACCGTGGTTCGTGCGCCGAGTGACGGCTACGTTACCCAGCTATTGGCGCGGCCGGGGATGACCGCGGTACGTCTGCCCTTCAAGCCGGTGCTGGTGTTTATTCCCCAGCAAAAGCGCCAGGTGGTGGCGGTATTCCGCCAGAACTCGGTTCTGCGTCTGACGGCCGGGGATAGCGCGGAGGTGGTGTTTAATGGTCTGCCAGGCAGCGTCTATAGCGGTAAGGTATCGCGGGTGCTGCCGGCGATACCGGATGGCAGCTATCAGGCCAGCGGTGCGCTGCAGGGGCTGAGCGCCGGGGCAGGAAAAGAGGGCATCTATGTGCTGATCGACCTCGATCCCCACCCGGAAGTGGAACATTTACCGGACGGGGTCAGTGCGCAGGCGGCGGTTTATACCGATTATTTTGCCCATGTGTCGATTATGCGCAAAGTCCTGCTACGGATGACCAGCTGGCTGCATTACCTCTATCTGGATCATTAATCAGGATGGCCCGGTCGCGGCCGGGCCGTCTTGCCTATACATCCCTGATCCGCCACAGGCAAGCCTGAGCGGCGATACCCATGACCAGCGCAATCCAGAACACCGCGTGATAGCTCCAAATTTCCGCCACTACCCCCGCCAGTGAACCGGCGATAATCCAGCCAACGCGGGTGGTATTGGTGTAGAGGGTGGTGGCCGCGCCCGCCTGTCCCGGCATCAGATCCTGGAAATAGAGCATGCCGATCCCGGCGAGGATCCCGATATAGACGGCGTTCAGCACCTGCATCGCCAGCAGCAGCGCTGGCGTATGCACCGTCAACATGCCCACGTAAAACAACACACCGGCTACTGCCGAAAGGCGCATCAGAAAGCGTTTGCCGAAGCGCCGGGCGTAGTAACCGGCAATCAGCATGGTAGGAATTTCCAGTCCGGCCGCGGTGCCCATCATCAGCCCGGCCAGCTTCTCAGGCAGATGCAGCTCATTAATGATAAACAGCGGCATATTAATGATGTACAGGCTGTTGGTACCCCACATGAGCGTGCAGATGCTGAACAGCAGCAGCGCATCGCGACGGTGCGTGCGCGGGGCTTCCAGCCGGCCGGTCGCCACTGCCGTCGCTTTACGCATGCTGGGCAAGAACAGCCAGACCATGATCCCGCAGACGATAAACGCCGCCGCGGCGCTGAGATACATCGCGGTAAAACCAAACCCCATCGCCAGGGCGTAGGCCAGCGGGGGACCAATCACCCACGCCAGGGAGACCTGGGCGCGCAAAATGGAGCTGAACATCACCGCTTCGCGACCGGTCTTGTCGGCGTGCTCGCGCGCGAGGGCGAACATCTGCGGGTTGGCAGTCGAGCCAAAGCTACTGAGGAAGACGCCGATAAACAGCAAGATGAAGTAGTTCCGGTTCCAGGCAAACAGCAGGCAGGCCAGCACCCCCAGCAGGCAGCAGATGACAATCAGCTGCTTGCGATCGCCCCTGCGGTCGGAACGGCCGGCGAGGAACTGACTGACCAGAATGCCAATGACGGCGCTACCGGTAAAAAAGAAGCCGACCATCGCCGGGCGGACGTGCACTTCGTTGGTCAAAAAGAGGCTCAGGGTTGGGGTTTGCAACGCCCCGGCAATGCCTGTCAGAAAGGCGACGATCAAGAATGCGGAAGAGGTTACATCGAACCCGCGTCGGGGAAGGGCGGCGCTACGGTTTTGCATGTTCGGTTTTCTGTAGTTTCAGGAGACGGCGCGGAGTTTACGCCTGCTGGCTGAAAATAAACAGTAGTATGACACGAATAATTAAAAAGGCGTTTCAAAATATAAGGTTCAGCAAAAAGCTGACGTTTGCGGTAGTCGCTAGCAAAGGCTTCAGCAAAAGTGTGCAGTACCTCTAAGTTCTGCAATCAAGTCGCTGACGTACCTTGCGCGTTGAGCAAGAAAGGTACAAAATTCTTGAAACGTTTCAGCGTCATTCGACAATCCGTTCACCGTCAGATGGCGCCTTTTTTCTCAAGTTAGCTGAAACGATTCAATTCAGCAGGAGAGGAGAACCATGTTCCAGTTATCTGTGCAGGATATTCATCCCGGCCAGCAGGCCGGTAATAAAGAAGAGGCCATCCGGCAGGTCGCCGCCGCGCTGGTCAGCGCCGGCAACGTGGCTGATGGCTACGTGAACGGTATGCTGGCTCGCGAGCAGCAGACCTCGACCTTCCTCGGCAACGGGATTGCGATCCCGCACGGCACGACGGACACCCGTGACCAGGTGCTGAAGACCGGCGTCCAGGTGTTTCAGTTCCCGCAGGGCGTCACCTGGGGCGAAGGGCAGACCGCCTATGTGGCGATCGGTATTGCCGCCAGCTCAGATGAACACCTCGGCCTGCTGCGTCAGCTGACCCATGTGCTAAGTGATGACGCGGTCGCCGCTCAGCTGCAGTCCGCTACCACCGCGGAAGAGCTGCGTGCGCTGCTGATGGGGGAAAAACAGAGCGAAGCGCTGAAGCTGGACAACGAGACCCTGAGCCTTGACGTGGCGGCCAGCGATCTGCTGACCCTGCAGGCGCTGAACGCGGCGCGGCTGAAAGAAGTGGGTGCTGCTGACACGGCATTCGTTAGCCACGCTATCAACGATACGCCGCTGAACCTCGGTCAGGGCATCTGGCTGAACGACAGTGCGGAAGGCAATCTGCGCAGCGCCGTGGCGGTCAGTCGTGCGGCTAATGCCTTTACCCGCGACGATCAGCCGGTTTCCCTGCTGGTCACGGTGGCGATGGCCGATGAGCAGCCGACTGCGGTGCTGAACCGCCTGAGCAAGCTGCTGCTGGATAAGAAAGCTGACCGTTTGCTGAAAGCCGACGCCGCCACCGTGCTGGCGCTGCTGACCAGCGACGATGCCATTGCGGAGGATGTGCTGAGCGCCGAATTCGTCGTGCGCAATGAGCATGGCCTGCATGCCCGTCCGGGCACTATGCTGGTCAATACGATTAAACAATTCTCCAGCGACGTCACCGTCACCAACCTCGACGGTTCCGGCAAGCCGGCCAACGGTCGTAGCCTGATGAAGGTCGTGGCGCTGGGTGTGAAAAAAGGTCACCGTCTGCGTTTCACCGCGCAGGGTGAGGATGCGCAACAAGCGCTGGATGCGATTGGCGAAGCGATCGCCGCAGGCCTTGGGGAGGGCGCATAAATGAGCAGACGTGTAGCAACGATTACGTTAAACCCGGCGTACGATCTGGTGGGGTTCACCCCGGAGGTTGAACGCGGTGAAGTGAACCTGGTGCGCACCACTGGCCTGCACGCAGCCGGGAAAGGCATCAACGTGGCGAAAGTGCTGAAAGATCTCGGCATTGATGTCACCGTCGGCGGCTTCCTGGGCAAAGACAATCAGGATGGCTTTCAGCAGCTGTTCAGCGAGCTGGGTATCGCCAACCGTTTCCAGGTGGTGCAGGGCCGGACCCGCATCAACGTTAAGCTGACGGAAAAAGATGGCGAAGTGACGGATTTCAACTTCTCCGGCTTTGAAGTCACCCCGGGCGACTGGGAACGCTTCGTCAACGACTCCCTGAGCTGGCTTGGGCAGTTCGATATGGTCTGCGTCAGCGGCAGCCTGCCGTCCGGCGTCAGCCCGGAGGCCTTCACTGACTGGATGACCCGTCTGCGCAGCCAGTGCCCATGCATTATTTTCGACAGCAGCCGCGAAGCGCTGGTTGCAGGACTGAAAGCGGCGCCGTGGCTGGTGAAACCGAACCGTCGCGAGCTGGAAATCTGGGCCGGGCGCAAGCTGCCGGAGATGAAAGATGTTATCGAAGCCGCCCATGCGCTGCGCGAGCAGGGTATCGCCCACGTGGTGATTTCCCTGGGTGAAGAGGGCGCGCTGTGGGTGAACGCCTCCGGTGAGTGGATTGCCAAACCGCCTTCAGTGGAAGTGGTCAGCACCGTCGGCGCCGGCGATTCGATGGTTGGCGGCCTGATTTACGGCCTGCTGATGCGTGAATCCAGCGAGCATACCCTGCGCCTGGCGACTGCCGTCGCTGCCCTGGCCGTCAGCCAGAGCAACGTGGGTATTACCGACCGTACCCAGTTGGCCGCGATGATGGCGCGCGTCGACTTACAACCCTTTAATTGACAGCAGGAGAGGCATAATGAAAACGCTGCTGATTATTGATGCCGGACTCGGACAGGCACGCGCCTATATGGCGAAAACCCTGCTGGGAGCGGCAGCGCCTAAAGCGCACCTTGAACTGATTGATAACCCGAACGATGCCGAACTGGTGATTGTGCTGGGCGCGGCGCTGCCCACCGACAGCGCACTGAACGGCAAACAGGTCTACCTTGGCGATATTAATCGCGCCGTGGCGCACCCGGAGCTGTTCCTCAGCGAAGCCAAAGGTCACGCGACGCCGTACGCGGCCCCTGCCGCGGCAGCAGTCCCGGCGGCCACCGGAGGACCGAAACGTATTGTCGCGGTCACCGCCTGCCCGACCGGCGTTGCCCATACCTTTATGGCGGCGGAAGCCATCGAAACCGAAGCGAAAAAACGCGGCTGGTGGGTGAAGGTGGAAACTCGCGGCTCCGTCGGGGCTGGCAATGCTATCACCCCGGAAGAGGTGGCCGAGGCGGATCTGGTGATCGTCGCCGCCGATATCGAGGTGGACCTGGCGAAGTTCGCCGGTAAGCCAATGTATCGCACGACTACCGGTCTGGCACTGAAGAAAACCGCTCTTGAGCTGGATAAAGCAGTGGCCGAAGCCAAACCGTACCAGCCTTCCGGTAAACCTCAGGCTGCTGGCGAAGGGAAAAAAGAGTCGGCGGGCGCCTATCGCCACCTGCTGACCGGCGTCTCCTACATGCTGCCGATGGTGGTGGCCGGGGGCCTGTGTATCGCGCTCTCCTTCGCCTTCGGGATCAAAGCGTTTGAAGTGAAAGACACCCTGGCGGCGGCGCTGATGCAGATCGGCGGCGGCTCGGCCTTCGCGCTGATGGTGCCGGTGCTGGCAGGCTTTATCGCCTTCTCCATTGCCGACCGTCCGGGTCTGACCCCGGGTCTTATTGGCGGTATGCTGGCGGTCAGCGGCGGCTCCGGCTTTATCGGCGGAATCATCGCTGGTTTCCTTGCCGGTTACGTGGCGAAAGCCATCAGCACTAAGCTGAAACTGCCGCAGAGTATGGAAGCGCTGAAGCCAATCCTGATCATTCCGCTGGTCTCCAGCCTGATCGTGGGTCTGGCGATGATCTACCTGATCGGTAAACCGGTAGCCGGTATCCTCACCTGGCTCACCCACTGGCTGCAAACCATGGGCACCGCGAACGCGGTTCTGCTGGGCGCGATCCTCGGCGCGATGATGTGTACCGACATGGGCGGGCCGGTGAACAAAGCGGCCTATGCCTTTGGCGTGGGCCTGCTGAGTACCCAGACCTACGCGCCGATGGCGGCGATCATGGCGGCCGGTATGGTGCCTCCGCTGGCGATGGGTATCGCGACGCTGGTTGCCCGCAATAAGTTCGACAAAGGGCAGCGTGAAGGGGGGAAAGCCGCGCTGGTTCTCGGCCTGTGCTTTATCTCTGAAGGGGCGATTCCTTTTGCCGCCCGTGACCCGATGCGCGTTCTGCCTTGCTGTATCGTCGGCGGCGCGGTAACCGGCGCTATCTCGATGGCGATTGGCGCGAAACTGATGGCGCCGCACGGCGGTCTGTTTGTCCTGCTGATCCCGGGAGCGATTACGCCGGTGCTGGGCTACCTGCTGGCGATTGTTGCCGGGACGCTGGTGGCGGGCCTCTCCTACGCGGTGCTGAAACGCCCGGAAGCGCAGGCAGTGGAAGTCGAAAAAGCGGCATAATCTTACCGTAATAAAAAAGGGCCGATTGTTCGGCCCTTTTTTTATCTCTGTTTTACGCCACTTCGGCGGTCTGCTGTGCCCGCAGCCAGGCAATCTCTTCCGCCCAGATATCCGGGTTGATGGTTTCCAGAATCAGTGGAATGCCGTCGAAGCGGCTGTCCTGCATGATCCAGCTGAAGCAGTCGTGGCCGATGTTGCCTTCGCCAAGGCTATGGTGACGGTCAACGCGGCTGCCAAACGTACTCTTGGCATCATTCAGGTGCATGCCGCGCAGATACTGGAAGCCGACGATGCGCGCAAACTCGGCGAAAGTCTTTTCACACGCTTCCGCGCTGCGCAGGTCATAGCCGGCGGCGAACGCGTGGCAGGTATCGATGCAGACGCCGACGCGGGATTTATCTTCCACGCCGTCGATAATCGCCGCGAGGTGCTCGAACTTAAAGCCGAGGTTGCTGCCCTGGCCGGCGGTATTTTCGATAACCGCGGTGACGCCTTCGGTCTTCGCCAGCGCGATATTGATCGATTCGGCGATGCGCGCCAGGCACGCCTCCTCCGGGATCTGCTGCAGATGACTGCCGGGGTGGAAGTTGAGCAGCGTCAGCCCCAGCTGCTGGCAGCGGGTCATTTCATCAATGAAGGCATCACGGGATTTTTCCAGCGCCTCTTCCACCGGGTGGCCGAGGTTAATCAGATAGCTGTCGTGCGGCAGGATCTGCCCCGGGCCAAAGTGATACTTTTCACAGGCGGCTTTGAATTCGGCGATGGTCTCGTCGCTGAGCGGCGCGGCGCGCCACTGGCGCTGGTTCTTGGTGAAGAGGGCGAAGGCGGTTGCTTCGATTTCGGCGGCGCGAATGGCGGCATTGGCCAGTCCACCTGAGGCGCTCACGTGCGCTCCTACGTATTTCATAAAAAAACTCCAGTTAAAGCCGCTGGGGGGTGGGTAATGATAGCGGCTTAACTGGAGAAAGATGTAGTGCTTTATGCCATCAGGCTGTGGATAGCGACGTTAATAGCCCCGCCGCCGACAATCAACCAGACGAACAGCATCAGCGCCATCAGCAGCGGTTTCGCCCCGGCTTTTTTCAGCGCGCTGACGTGAGTGGTGACCCCGAGGGCGGCCATTGCCATCGCCAGCAGAACGGTATCCAGCGTCACCAGCATATCCACCACGGCTTTCGGCAGCAGATGGAAGGAGTTAAACACCGCCACCAGGATGAACATAATCGCGAACCACGGAATGGTGATTTTGCTTTTCTCGCCGTTGCCTGCCGGGGTCAGTTGTTTAACACGCGCCGCCAGGAACAGCAGGAACGGAGCCAGCATCATGACGCGCAGCATTTTAGCGATAACCGCCGCGTTCTCCGCGTCCGGGCTGACCGCATGGCCGGCGGCAACCACCTGCGCCACTTCATGCATGGTGGAACCCATATAGATCCCGTAGGTCTCCGGGGTAAACCAGTGCGCCAGCAGCGGGTACATCGCCGGGTAGAGGAAGATGGCGATGGTACCGAAGATAACCACCGTGGCGACGGCGACGGTCACTTTACTGGCTTCGGCTTTGACCACCGGCTCGGTGGCGAGCACGGCCGCCGCGCCGCAGATACTGCTGCCGGCGCCGATCAGCCAACTGGTGTGTTTGTCGAGACCAAACACTTTCTGGCCAAGGAAGCAGGCGATGAAAAAGGTACTGGAGAGCGTCAGTACGTCAATCAAAATACCGCTCACGCCGACGTCGGCAATCTGGGCGAACGTCAGGCGGAAGCCATAGAGGATGATCCCCAGGCGCAGCAGATGCTGCTTGGCGAAGATCACCCCGCCGTCGCAGGGCTGCCAGATTTTCGGGTAGACCGTGTTGCCGACGACCATCCCGAACAGGATAGCGAGGGTCAGGGCGCTAAAGCCTGCGCCGGCGATGGCCGGGAAACTACCGGCCCACAGGGCGGCGCCGGTCAGCGCGGCGGTCAGCGCCAGGCCTGGGACAAAATGCCACAGGGAACGATGTTTGGTGGGTAAAGTGAGTGCTGTCATAACCTTCTCCTTTGTCTGCCTAAAGGTTACGCCGCGCGGGGTTAAATATAAAATTGATTATATGTTTATAATCAATCGTAATAAGTGGTTAATGGCCGCATCGTCGCTGACAACGGGTCAGGGGCCTGAGGCGGCGGAAGCGGGGCGGTTTCCCCCGGCAAGACGATGATTTTGTGACATAAGCGGATTTTCCTTCCTTCAGCCGCCTCGATTTGTGTCACCATAGTAAGGAAGGTTATTCAGGTTGGATTACTAAACGGGTGGGTTATGCATATTACGCTGCGGCAGCTGGAAGTGTTCGCCGAAGTCCACAAGAGTGGGTCAACCACTCAGGCGTCACAGATGTTGGCGCTTTCGCAATCTGCGGTCAGCGCCGCGCTGACCGATCTGGAAGGGCAGCTCGGCGTGCAGCTGTTTGACCGCGTCGGTAAACGACTGGTGGTGAATGAGCATGGACGGCTGCTGTACCCGCGTGCGCTGGCGCTGCTGGAGCGGGCGCTGGAGATCGAACAGCTGTTCCGCGGCGATAATGGGGCAATCCGGGTCTATGCCAGCAGCACCATCGGCAACTATATTATGCCGGAGATCATTGCCCGCTATCGCCATGACTTCCCGGAGCTGCCGGTTGAGCTGAGCGTGGGTAACAGTCTGGATGTGATCAACGCCGTCGCCGACCTGCGGGTGGATTTCGGTCTGATTGAAGGGCCGTGCCATGCCGCTGATATTATTGCCGAGCCGTGGCTGGAAGATGAGCTGGTGGTGTTTGCCGCGCCTGATTCGCCGCTGCTGGCGGGAGAGGTGACTTTGCAGCAGCTGGCCGAGGCGCCGTGGATCCTGCGCGAGCATGGGTCCGGTACCCGGGAGATTGTCGATTATGTTCTGCTGTCGCATCTGCCGGCGTTTCATATGGGCATGGAGCTGGGCAACTCGGAGGCGATCAAACATGCGGTCCGGCATGGGCTGGGCATCAGCTGTTTATCGCGGCGGGTCATTGCCGAACAACTGGCCTCGGGCACGCTGGCGGAGCTGAAAGTGCCATTGCCCCGGCTGACGCGCACGCTGTGGCGGATCCATCATCGGCAGAAACATATTTCCAAAGCATTACAACGTTTTCTGCATTATTGCCAGGTGTAGCACCCGGTTTTTCCGCCTCATAACGGGCTGAATTCGCTGGCAATTCCGCAGGTTAGTGCTTTACTAATAATTTGCGGGCGATCATGAAGCTCTCTTATAACTTTGCATTTGTACCGGATGGAACCCCGATCGTCTGCTACAATCGCGCCTCATTTTTTGGATGGATAGCATTATCACATGGTTTCGGAAACTAAAACCACAGAAGCGCCCACGCTACGTCGTGAACTCAAGGCGCGCCACTTGACCATGATCGCCATCGGCGGTTCCATCGGTACGGGTCTTTTTGTTGCCTCTGGCGCAACCATTTCGCAAGCAGGTCCCGGCGGGGCGCTGCTGTCGTATATTCTGATCGGTTTGATGGTCTATTTCCTGATGACCAGCCTGGGTGAACTGGCGGCGTTTATGCCGGTGTCCGGTTCCTTTGCCACCTACGGCCAGAATTATGTTGAAGAAGGCTTTGGCTTCGCGCTGGGCTGGAACTATTGGTACAACTGGGCAGTGACGATCGCCGTTGACCTCGTGGCCTCGCAGCTGGTGATGAGCTACTGGTTCCCTGACTCGCCGGGCTGGATCTGGAGCGCCTTGTTCCTTGGCATTATGTTCCTGCTGAACTGGATCTCGGTTCGCGGCTTTGGCGAGGCGGAATACTGGTTCTCGCTGATCAAAGTCGCCACCGTCATTATCTTTATTATTGTCGGCGTGATGATGATTGTCGGCATCTTCAAAGGGTCGCAGCCTACCGGCTGGAGCAACTGGGGGATCGCGGATGCGCCGTTCGCCGGCGGCTTCTCGGCGATGATCGGCGTGGCAATGATTGTCGGCTTCTCCTTCCAGGGCACCGAGCTTATCGGCATCGCGGCCGGTGAGTCTGAGGATCCGGAGAAGAACATCCCGCGCGCGGTGCGCCAGGTCTTCTGGCGTATCCTGCTGTTCTACGTTTTCGCCATTTTGATTATCAGCCTGATCATTCCGTACACCGACCCGAGCCTGCTGCGCAACGACGTGAAGGATATCTCCGTCAGCCCGTTCACGCTGGTCTTCCAGCACGCCGGTCTGCTGTCGGCGGCGGCGATCATGAACGCGGTTATCCTGACCGCCGTTCTGTCGGCCGGTAACTCCGGGATGTACGCTTCCACGCGTATGCTGTACACCCTGGCCTGCGACGGCAAAGCGCCGCGTATTTTCTCGAAGCTGTCGCGTGGCGGCGTGCCGCGCAACGCGCTGTACGCGACCACTGTTATCGCGGCGCTGTGCTTCCTGACGTCCATGTTCGGCAACCAGACGGTGTACCTGTGGCTGCTGAACACCTCCGGGATGACCGGCTTTATCGCCTGGCTGGGGATTGCGATCAGCCACTATCGTTTCCGTCGTGGCTATGTTCTGCAGGGTAACGATATTAATAATCTGCCGTATCGTTCCGGGTTCTTCCCGCTGGGGCCGATCTTCGCCTTCGTGCTGTGCCTGATCATCACCCTCGGGCAGAACTACGAAGCGTTCCTCAAGGACACAATCGACTGGGGCGGCGTGGCGGCGACCTACATCGGTATTCCGCTGTTCCTCGTCATCTGGTTTGGTTACAAGCTGGCGAAAGGCACCCGCTTTGTTCGCTACAGCGAAATGACCTTCCCGGACCGCTTTAAGCGTTAATCTTCGCGATTGTGTGATAAAAGCCCTCTGAAAAGAGGGCTTTTTTTATGTCCGCACGGTTACAGCTTGACACAATTCTTCATAATTATATTGATAATCGTAATCATTATCTTTATCATTTTCGCCCATTACGGATGAAGCCACTCCCCGTCTCTGCCATTGGGTCAGACTGACATTGGGCGACCAGCCACATCGACGAGAAAACAGCGCGAGCATGCCGCCGACAGAGCGACAGGCCGCCAGCGCGTGTGAGCAGCACCTTTTTGTTTGTTTGGTTGTACACCTCATGGAGATTTGGAATGTTCAGGTTAAACCCTTTTATCCGGGCGGGATTGTCTGCGTCCGTCGTATCCTTGGCGTTTCCGGCCCTCGCCGATGTAAATGAAGAAACGCTGGTGGTGACCGCCTCGGCCACTGAACAGAGCGTCAAAGACGCGCCGGCGAGCATCAGCGTCATCACCCAGCAGGATTTACAACGTAAGCCCGTCCAGAACCTGAAAGACGTACTGCGCGATGTCCCTGGGGTCCAGCTCACTAACGAAGGGGATAACCGCAAGGGCGTCAGCATTCGCGGTCTGAGCAGCAGCTATACCCTGATCCTTGTCGACGGGAAACGCGTCAACTCCCGGAACGCCGTCTTCCGCCATAATGACTTCGACCTGAACTGGATCCCGGTGGATGCCATCGAACGTATCGAGGTGGTGCGCGGCCCGATGTCCTCCCTTTACGGCTCCGATGCGCTCGGCGGCGTGGTCAACATTATTACCAAAAAAATCGGCCAGAAATGGACCGGGACGCTGAGTGCCGATACCACCATTCAGGAACACCGCGACCGCGGCGATACCTGGAACGGCCAGTTCTTCACCAGCGGTCCGCTGATCGACGGCGTGCTCGGGATGAAGGCCTACGGCAGCCTGGCAAAACGCGCCAAGGACGATCCGCAGTCTTCCAGCAGCGCCACTGGCGAGACGCCGCGCATTGAGGGCTTCACCAGTCGCGATGGCAATGTTGAATTCGCCTGGACGCCGGGCGAAAACCATGATTTTACGGCGGGCTATGGCTTTGACCGTCAGGATCGTGATTCCGATTCCCTTGACCGCAACCGCCTTGAGCGTGAGAACTACTCCCTGAGCCATAACGGCCGCTGGGATATGGGCAATAGCGAGCTCAAGTTCTACGGCGAAAAGGTGGATAACAAAAATCCGGGACAGAACGGGACCATTACCTCGGAAAGCAATGCCATCGACGGCAAATATGTCCTGCCGCTGGACATGATTAACCAGCTGGTAACCTTCGGCGGCGAATGGCGCCACGATAAACTGAAAGATCCGGTCAACCTGAGCAGCGGCAGCCAGTCGACCTCCGCCAGCCAGTATGCCCTGTTTATCGAAGACGAATGGCGCATCATCGAGCCGCTGGCGCTGACCACCGGCATTCGTATGGACGACCACCAGACCTATGGCGATCACTGGAGCCCGCGTGCCTATCTGGTGTATAACGCCACCGATACCGTCACCGTCAAAGGCGGCTGGGCGACGGCGTTTAAAGCCCCGTCGCTGCTGCAGCTTAACCCTGACTGGACCACCAACTCCTGCCGCGGCTCGTGCAGCATCATCGGTAACCCGGATCTGAAACCGGAAACCAGTGAAAGCTTCGAGCTCGGTCTCTACTACCGTGGGGAAGAGGGCTGGCTGGAAGATGTCGAAGGCAGCATCACCACCTTCCAGAATAATGTCGACGATATGATCGATGTTCTGCGCACCTCCAGCGCCAGCGAAGCGCCGGGCTACCCGAACTTTGTCGGCTGGAAAACCGTCAACGGCAAGCGCGTGCCGATCTTCCGCTATTTCAACGTCAACAAAGCCCGCATCAAAGGGGTGGAGACGGAGGTGAAGATCCCGTTTGGCGATGAGTGGAAGCTGACGATGAACTACACCTACAACGATGGCCGCGATCTGAGCAATGGCGGCGACAAACCGCTGCAGACGCTGCCGTTCCATACCGCCAACGGCACGCTTGACTGGAAACCGCTGGACGACTGGTCCTTCTACGTGACGGCCAACTATACCGGCCAGCAGCGCTCGGTGAGCGCCACCGGGAAAACGCCGGGCGGCTACACCCTGTTTGACGTTGGCGCGGCATGGCAGGTGACCAAAAACGTGAAACTGCGCTCCGGGGTGCAGAACGTGGGTGATAAAGATCTGAGCCGGGACGACTACAGCTACACCGAAGAGGGCCGTCGCTACTTTATGGCGGTGGATTATCGCTTCTGATCGTCGGCACTAAAACGTGGCCTGCGGGCCTGAGCATGCGCCGCGAAGCTGCTTCGCGGCGTATTGGTGTTTAGCCAAAGAGATGCTGCGCATGGAAGCGCAGATGGTCTTCAATAAACGAGGCAATGAAGTAATAGCTGTGGTCGTAGCCAGGCTGGATACGCAGCGTTAACGGCCAGGACTTCTGGCGGGCGGTTTCCGCCAGCACGGCCGGCTGTAATTGCCCGGCGAGGAACGGATCGTTATCGCCCTGGTCGATCAGCGTCGGCACGGCGTCAGCCGGCTGGCTGGCCTGCATCAGCGCGCAGCTGTCCCACGACTGCCATGTCGATTCATCCGCGCCCAGATAGGCGGTAAACGCTTTCTTGCCCCACGGCACCTGGCTGGGATTGACGATCGGCGCGAAGGCGGAGACGCTGGCGTAGCGGCCCGGATTTTTGAGCGCCATCACCAGCGCGCCGTGACCGCCCATCGAGTGGCCGCTGATGGCGCAGCGTTCGCCGACGCTAAACTCGCTACGGATCAGCGCGGGCAGTTCATCGCGCAGATAATCATACATTCGATAGTGCGCCGCCCACGGCGCCTCGGTGGCATTCAGGTAGAAGCCGGCGCCTTGCCCCAGATCGTATCCGTCATCGTTGGCGACCTCATCACCGCGCGGGCTGGTATCCGGCATCACCAGCGCGATGCCCAGCTCAGCGGCAATGCGCTGGGCGCCCGCCTTGGTGGTAAAGTTTTCGTCGTTACAGGTCAGCCCGGACAGCCAGTACAGTACCGGCGGCGGCGTTTCGCGCTCAGGCGGTAAAAAAATGCTGAACGTCATGGCGCAGTTCAGGACAGGGGAGTGATGACGCCAGCGTTGTTGCCGACCGTCAAAACAGCGATGCTCTTCAAGCAGTTCCATGCAAGGCTCCTCGAAAGGGGGGGGCGCGTAAACGTTCATAATACAGATATTTCATTAGCCGGTGAGTAACTTTCACTTTCTCCTTTTGAGAACTTACTGCATCATTAATGCAACTTATAGCCAACATGCCGGTGTAGCGATGGCGCTTATGGATGCGTACAGCGGTTAGATCATTCCGGATTCGGCGATAAGGATTTGGCGCTGCGCCTGAGGCGCGGCTCCAGGCCCTAATAAAAGGCAGCGCCAATTTCAATAATTATCGTTACGGCTACTGGATTCTGTGCGCCACCTCACGCACAATGAATACAAACTTTGCCCCCAGAAAAAGCAAAGAGCGCCACACCTGCAGGAGAAACCCAAATGTCATCACTGAGTAAAGAAGCCGTCCTCGTTCATGAAGCGCTGGTCGCTCGTGGGCTGGAGACGCCGATGCGTGCGCCAGTACAAGAAATTGATAACGAAACACGCAAGCGTTTGATTACCGGTCATATGACCGAGATTATGCAACTGCTGAATCTGGATCTGAGTGATGACAGTCTGATGGAGACCCCGCATCGCATCGCCAAAATGTATGTCGATGAGATCTTCTCCGGGCTGGATTACTCCCGCTTCCCAAAAATCACCGTCATTGAAAACAAAATGAAGGTTGATGAAATGGTTACCGTGCGCGATATCACCCTGACCAGCACCTGCGAACACCATTTCGTCACCATCGATGGTAAAGCGACAGTAGCCTATATCCCGAAAGATTCGGTTATCGGCCTGTCGAAAATCAACCGCATCGTGCAGTTCTTCGCCCAGCGTCCGCAGGTCCAGGAGCGTCTGACCCAGCAGATCCTGATTGCGCTGCAGACGCTGCTCGGCACCAGCAACGTGGCGGTATCCATTGACGCGGTGCATTACTGCGTGAAAGCGCGCGGCATCCGCGACGCGACCAGCGCAACCACCACCACCTCTCTCGGCGGCCTGTTCAAATCCAGCCAGAATACCCGCCAGGAATTCCTGCGCGCAGTACGTCACCACAACTAAAACGGAGCAGGGTACATGGAGAGAAATGTCACGCTGGACTTTGTCCGCGGCGTCGCCATCCTCGGTATCCTGCTTCTCAATATCAGCGCCTTCGGCTTGCCGAAGGCCGCTTACCTCAATCCCGCCTGGTCAGGAAGCGCGTCCCTCAGCGATACCTGGACGTGGGCACTCCTCGACCTGCTGGCACAGGTGAAGTTTCTCACCCTGTTCGCGTTGCTGTTTGGCGCCGGTCTGCAGCTATTGCTCCCGCGAGGGAAGCGCTGGATCCAGTCGCGGCTGACGCTGCTGGCGCTGCTCGGTTTCATTCACGGTCTTTTTTTCTGGGATGGCGACATTCTGCTGGCCTACGCCCTGGTGGGGCTGGTGAGCTGGCGCATGGTGCGTGAGGCGCACCATGTCAAATCGCTGTTCAATACCGGGGTGGTGCTCTACCTCATCGGCATTGCGGTGCTGGTCCTGCTGGGGATGATCTCCGGGACGGCGGCGAATCGCTCCTGGGTGCCGGACGCAGCGAACCTGCAATATGAGCAGTACTGGAAGCTGCACGGAGGCATGGAGGCAGTCAGCAACCGGGCGGATATGCTATCGGACAATCTGCTGGCACTGGGCGCCCAGTATGGCTGGCAGCTGGCGGGGATGATGCTGATGGGCGCAGCGCTGATGCGCAGCGGCTGGCTCAAAGGGCAGTTCAGCCTGCGTCACTACCGGCGCACGGGGGTGCTGCTGGTGGTGGCCGGGATGGCGGTGAATCTGCCGGCAATATTCGCCCAGTGGTATCTGGCCTGGGACTATCGCTGGTGCGCGTTTTTGCTGCAGGCGCCGCGCGAACTGAGCGCCCCCCTGCAGGCTATCGGCTATGCCTCGCTGGCCTGGGGTTACTGGCCGCAGCTGTGCCGTTTCCGCCTGGTGGGCGCTATCGCCTGCGTTGGACGCATGGCGCTGACCAACTACCTGCTGCAGACCCTGATCTGCACCACCCTGTTTTATCATCTCGGGCTGTTTATGCGCTTCGATCGTCTGCAGCTGCTGGCCTTTGTTCCCCCCATCTGGGCTGTTAACCTCCTCGTCTCATCGCTGTGGCTGCGCCGCTTCCGCCAGGGGCCGGTGGAATGGCTGTGGCGTCAGTTAACCCTGCGTGCGTCAGGCACATCATTGAAAGACACATCCAGATAACGATCTCGATCACAATCATTAACAAAACGGATGTAAACGTTTCCAGCCGTGTGACTTCACTCACGTAGCGGACCGTGGGTCGCTGCCAGAATAGCCTCCTTGCTGAGCACAGGAGGTGAATGTGACGTGCTGTAATTCTCTTAAGGTCGCAGAGTATGATCACCATTCGTGATGTCGCCCGCCAGGCGGGCGTATCCGTGGCCACCGTGTCGCGGGTGCTGAACAACAGCGCGCTGGTGAGTCCGGATACGCGCGACGCCGTGATGAAAGCGGTGACCCAACTGGGCTACCGGCCCAACGCCAACGCCCAGGCACTGGCCACCCAGGTGAGCGATACCATCGGTGTAGTGGTGATGGACGTCTCCGACGCCTTCTTCGGCGCGCTGGTGAAAGCGGTGGATACCGTCGCCCAGCAGCATCAGAAGTATGTGCTGATCGGCAACAGCTATCACGAGGCAGAAAAAGAGCGCCACGCCATCGAGGTGCTGATCCGCCAGCGCTGCTCGGCGCTGATCGTCCATTCGAAAGCGCTCAGCGATGATGAACTGAGCGACTTTATGCAACATATCCCGGGGATGGTGCTGATCAACCGCATCGTGCCGGGCTTTGCCCATCGCTGCGTCGGGCTCGACAACGTCAGCGGCGCGCTGATGGCCACCCGCATGCTGCTCAATCACGGCCACCAGCGCATCGGCTACCTCTCCTCGAATCACGGCATTGAAGATGACGATATGCGCCGGGAAGGGTGGAGCAAAGCGCTGCAGGAGCAGGGCATCATCGCCCCGGATAGCTGGGTCGGTTCTGGCTCCCCGGATATGCAGGGCGGCGAAGCGGCGATGGTCGAACTGCTGGGGCGTAATCTCGGTCTCACCGCAGTGTTTGCCTATAACGACAGCATGGCGGCCGGCGCGCTGACGACGCTGAAGGACAACGGCATTGTCGTGCCGCAGCATCTGTCGCTGATTGGCTTTGATGATATTCCTATTTCCCGTTACACCGATCCTCAGCTCACCACCGTGCGCTATCCGGTGATGTCGATGGCGAAACTGGCCACCGAGTTGGCGCTGCTGGGGGCGGCCGGCAAGCTGGATCGCGAGGCAACGCACTGCTTTATGCCGACGCTGGTGCGCCGTCATTCCGTTGCCCAGCGGCAAACTGTGGGGCCGATCACTAACTGAAGCGGTGATGGGATGTAACCGCTTTCAATTTGTGAGTAAATTCACAGTATATTAACATTCGCCTGATTATGATGGCAGCGTTTACCAGTCTGAACCACGAGGTGATGGGTTATCCTCACTTTTTTAAGTAGGAACAAGGCGTTAAACGAGTTTTAGAGTCGTATTTTTCTGGAGCGTTACCCGACACGGAAGACCGAATTTTCGTCGTGAAATGCGTTGTGCGGTAACACTAATGCAACAAATCCCGCCCGCACTTTTTCACAATAATGACCCTGCATAATAAAACCGGAGATTCCATGAATAAGAAGGTGTTTACCCTGTCTGCTGTAATGGCTGGTCTGTTATTTGGCGCCGCAGCACACGCAGCAGATACCCGTATCGGCGTGACGATTTATAAATATGACGACAACTTTATGTCGGTGGTGCGTAAGGCGATTGAAAAAGATGGCAAATCCGCGCCTGACGTCCAGTTGCTGATGAATGATTCGCAGAACGACCAGTCGAAACAAAACGATCAGATTGACGTGCTGTTGGCGAAAGGCGTGAAGGCGTTGGCGATTAACCTGGTTGACCCGGCGGCAGCGGGAACGGTGATCGAAAAAGCGCGCGGGCAGAATATTCCGGTGGTGTTCTTCAACAAAGAGCCTTCCCGCAAAGCACTGGATAGTTACGACAAAGCTTATTACGTCGGTACCGATTCGAAAGAGTCCGGGATTATTCAGGGCGATCTGATCGCCAAGCACTGGAAAGCCAACCCGAACTGGGATCTGAACAAAGATGGCCAGATTCAGTTCGTCCTGCTGAAAGGCGAGCCGGGCCATCCGGATGCGGAAGCGCGTACCACCTACGTTATCAAAGAGCTGAATGATAAAGGTCTGAAGACCCAACAGCTGCAGCTGGATACCGCCATGTGGGATACCGCGCAGGCGAAAGACAAAATGGACGCCTGGCTCTCCGGCCCGAATGCGAACAAGATTGAAGTGGTGATCGCCAATAACGATGCCATGGCGATGGGTGCGGTTGAAGCGCTGAAAGCGCACAACAAGAGCAGCATTCCGGTATTCGGCGTTGATGCCCTGCCAGAAGCGCTGGCGCTGGTGAAATCCGGCGCGATGGCCGGTACCGTGCTGAACGATGCCAACAACCAGGCGAAAGCAACCTTCGATCTGGCGAAAAACCTTGCAGCAGGTAAAGAAGCCGCGGCGGGCACCAACTGGAAAATTGACAACAAAATTGTTCGCGTACCTTACGTGGGCGTCGATAAAGACAACCTGAGCCAGTTTACCGGCAAATAATCGTGATGTGAGTTGCGGGCGTGGTTCATCCACGCCCGATTATTCCTGATACAGAACCAGACTCCTGCTGGCGTTATTGCGCCGGACGGGGCGTGCATGAACGCAGCCAGGTATAACTATGGTCAGCAATAATAGCGAACTGTCAGGCGAGTATTTGTTGGAGATGACCAACATCAACAAATCGTTTCCTGGCGTCAAGGCTCTTGATAATGTCAACCTGAAGGTTCGTCCGCACTCCATTCATGCGTTAATGGGTGAGAACGGCGCCGGCAAATCGACATTATTAAAATGCCTTTTTGGGATCTATCAAAAAGATTCCGGTAGCATTCTTTTTCAGGGAAAAGAGATCGATTTCCATTCGGCGAAAGAAGCCCTGGAAAACGGTATATCGATGGTGCATCAGGAATTAAACCTGGTATTACAGCGTTCGGTCATGGATAACATGTGGCTTGGGCGTTATCCAACTAAAGGCATGTTCGTCGATCAGGAGAGAATGTACCGGGATACCAAGGCGATTTTTGATGAACTGGATATTGATATCGACCCGCGCGCCCGCGTCGGCACCTTATCGGTATCCCAGATGCAGATGATTGAGATCGCTAAGGCGTTTTCCTATGACGCTAAAATCGTCATCATGGATGAGCCCACGTCATCGCTGACGGAAAAAGAGGTCAACCATCTGTTTAAGATCATCCGCAAGCTGAAAGATCGCGGCTGCGGTATCGTCTATATCTCGCACAAGATGGAAGAAATTTTCCAGCTGTGCGATGAAATTACCATCCTGCGCGACGGCCAGTGGATTGCCACCCAGCCGCTGGAAGGGTTGGATATGGACAAGATCATCGCCATGATGGTCGGGCGCTCGCTCAATCAGCGTTTCCCGGATCGTGAAAACACCCCAGGCGAAGTGATCCTCGAGGTGCGCAATCTGACGTCGCTGCGCCAGCCGTCCATTCGTGATATTTCCTTCGACCTGCATAAAGGCGAAATTCTCGGTATCGCCGGCCTGGTGGGCGCTAAACGCACCGATATCGTGGAGACGCTGTTCGGGATCCGTGAGAAGGCCAGCGGCACCATCACCCTGCACGGTAAGAAGATCAACAACCACAGCGCCAATGAGGCGATTAACCACGGTTTTGCGCTGGTGACCGAGGAGCGCCGGTCCACCGGGATTTACGCCTATCTGGATATCGGTTTTAACTCGCTGATTTCCAATATTAAGAAATATAAAAACAGCCTCGGCTTGCTGGATAACTCGCGAATGAAGAGCGACACCCAGTGGGTTATTGACTCGATGCGCGTTAAAACCCCCGGCCAGCATACGCAGATCGGTTCGCTTTCCGGTGGTAACCAGCAAAAGGTCATTATAGGCCGCTGGCTGCTGACCCAGCCGGAGATCCTGATGCTGGATGAGCCGACGCGCGGTATCGACGTCGGCGCCAAATTCGAGATCTACCAGCTGATTGCCGAGCTGGCTAAAAGAGACAAAGGGATCATTATTATTTCTTCCGAAATGCCGGAACTGCTGGGGATTACCGACCGCATTCTGGTGATGAGCAATGGCCTTGTCGCGGGCATTGTTGAGACTAAAACCACCACGCAAAACGAGATACTGCGTCTTGCGTCATTGCACCTTTAAGATCAGGGGCTTCACATGAGTGCGTTAAATAAAAAGAGTTTTCTCACTTACCTGAAAGAGGGTGGGATATATGTCGTCCTTCTGGTCCTGTTGGCCATTATTATTTTCCAGGATCCGACATTTTTAAGTCTGCTCAACCTGAGTAATATTCTGACCCAGTCCTCGGTGCGTATTATTATTGCCCTGGGCGTGGCCGGACTTATCGTCACGCAGGGGACCGACCTCTCCGCCGGACGTCAGGTGGGACTGGCCGCGGTCATTGCCGCCACCATGCTGCAGGCGGTGGATAATGCCAACAAGGTGTTCCCGGATATGGCGACCATGCCGATCCCGTTGGTGATCCTGCTGGTGTGCGCCATCGGGGCGGTCATCGGCCTGATTAACGGGATTGTCATCGCCTACCTGAACGTGACGCCGTTTATTACCACCCTCGGCACCATGATCATCGTGTACGGTATTAACTCGCTGTACTACGACTTTGTGGGCGCGTCGCCGATCTCCGGTTTTGACAGCCACTTCTCCCATTTCGCCCAGGGGTTTGTGGCGCTGGGCTCGTTCCGCTTGTCCTACATTACCTTCTACGCGCTGATTGCCGTCTTCTTTGTCTGGATCCTGTGGAACAAGACGCGTTTTGGTAAAAACATCTTCGCTATCGGCGGTAACCCGGAAGCGGCGAAAGTCTCCGGGGTTAACGTAGCGTTGAACCTGCTGATGATCTATGCCCTCTCCGGCGTGTTCTACGCCTTCGGCGGCCTGCTGGAAGCCGGGCGTATCGGCTCGGCGACCAATAACCTCGGCTTTATGTATGAACTGGACGCCATTGCCGCCTGCGTGGTGGGCGGCGTATCGTTCAGCGGCGGGGTAGGGACAGTGTTTGGCGTGGTGACCGGGGTGATTATCTTTACCGTCATCAACTACGGCCTGACCTATATCGGCGTCAACCCTTACTGGCAGTACATCATTAAGGGGGCGATTATTATCTTCGCCGTGGCGCTGGACTCCCTGAAATACGCCCGTAAGAAATAAGATTGAACGCATAAAAAACCCGCGCCTGGCGCGGGTTTTTTATATCTGAAACGAATGCGTTGATGGAGGCTACTTTTCTTTCTGCAGCTCCAGCAGCTGCTCCGGAGTGACTGCCGGGTAGGACTGGGCGTCATCCGGTACGTCATGCTGTTGAGCCGGAATCGGGATGAGAGGGCCGAGAAAGCGCGGTTCCCGTTTGAAGATATAGAGGTCCGCCAGCGCGCCAAAACGGGCGCCGAACTCGCGCAGCCTTACGCTCCACATATCCTTCGGCGATGGCACCGCGTAGCACTGGGCCTGGATCCCCATATGCAGGGCGATAAACAGCGCCCGTTCGCAGTGGAAGCGCTGGGTGATGATAATGAAGTCGTTGGTGTCGAACACTTTACGGGTGCGGACAATCGAGTCGAGCGTACGGAAGCCGGCATAGTCCAGCACGATATCGGCGGGATCGACGCCGCCTTTAATCAGGTCCCGACGCATGGTCATCGGTTCATTGTAGCTTTGCAGAGCATTATCGCCGCTCAGCAGCAGATAGTTGACCTTGCCGCTGTTGTAGGCGTTCAGCGCACCCTGGATGCGGTAGCGGTAATACTGATTGATGACGCCAGTGCGGTAATATTTGGCGGTGCCCAGCACCACGCCGACCTGACGATAGGGCAGGTCCTGCAGCTCATCATAGATATAGGGCGCGGTTTTCCAGCTCATCCAGCGGTCAAGGCCCAGCACGGTCAACAGCAGCAGGCCGAGCAGGACTAACAGGCTGTAGAACACACGCTTTAACATGAACTTGGCTCAATAATAGACAACGGAGTCTTCAGGCTACTTTACCCGTCGGGTAAGCGCAAGAAACCCGCGTTTGATTGCGGGGATTTTCAGCAATATAGACAGATCGCCGAACGCAGGTCGGGTAAGGCGTGAGCCGACACCCGACATAGAGAGCTTCAGCTCGCCATGGCGCGAACCGTAGGTCGGGTAAGCGTAGCGCCACCCGACAACATCACGGTATAGCAGGTCGGCCGGATAAGGCGAAACCGTCATCCGGCAATCTGCTCAGGCTGATCAACCTAACAGCACCCGCTCGATATTCTGGCAGCCCAGCGCCTTCAGGGTGGCGACGGTGGCATCCCATTGGATCAGCGCCGCGTCGGCTTTCTCCGCCAGGATTGCCCGCTGGATATCGGGATAATCATAGCCATTGAGGCTCAGGAGATTCAGCGCCCCCTGCAACGGCGGCAGCGTCGGATTGAACGCCGCGTTTTCCGCATAGCTGCCGCTGAAAATGGTGCCGTCTTTCAGCTCCAGCGCCACGCCGGAAGGCGAGTGGCTGTAGGGCGCATGGCAGCGGTTGGCGGCCTGAATGGCTGCCTGGGTCAGGGCATCGCCGCTCACCGGGAAGCCATGGTCCTGTTCATCCATCAGCAGGGTTTTGATCTCCAGGTCTTTCGGACCAAAGGCGTCCGGCAGATAGTGCTCCAGGGCATGCGCTTCGCGGCCCGGCAGATGAATGCGCAGCGCCAGTCCGCTGTTCAGTTCGTTCATAAACTGACGGCAATGGCCGCACGGCGTGTAGTTCACCGTAATAGCGCGCAGGGAGGTCTCGCCGCGCAGCCAGGCGTGGCTGATGGCGCTCTGTTCCGCGTGAACGGTCTGCTGCATGGTCGCGCCGAGAAATTCCATATTGCCGCCAAAGTACCAGCGGCCGCTGACGCCGCGGGCGATAGCCCCGACGTTAAAATGAGAAAGGTCGGCGCGCGCGCAGGCGGCAGCAAGCGGCAGTAGCGCAAAGGCCAGCGCGTCTTCGTCCAGACCTGTCGCCTGCTGCAGCGTCGCCACCTGATCGGCTTCGAGCAGCGCCGGGAAGTGCGGGTCGGCGAGCATCGGGGCGATGGCTGCCTGCAGGTCTGCTGCCAGAGTCGTCAAAGCAGCTTGAAAACGTGAGTGCATAGCGTTGCCTCATAACAATGTAATGGGAAGCCAGTGTACGGGCGTCCCGCGGTCTCATATGTGATGAATATCTCATTGTTTATGCAACTTTGATTTGTTGCATTAAAAAATGTGACTTAAATCACAATTCATCCCACCACCGCGAGGATCAGCGGAAATAAGAACGGCGCCATCAACGAGGTGATGATCCCGCACAGCACCAGCGCCAGCGAGCTAAACGCCCCTTCCTGATAGTCCAGTTCCGCACAGCGGGCGGTGCCGAGGGCGTGCGAGGCGGTACCCATTGACAGGCCGCGTGATGCTTTGGTGCGAATGCGCATCAGGTTAAGCAGCGTATGGCCGAATACCGCGCCGAGGATGCCGACAAAAATCACGCACACGGCGCTGATGGCCGGAATGCCGCCGATGCTGCCGCTGACCGCCATGGCAATCGGCGTAGTGACTGACTTAGGCAGAATAGAGGCGGCGATTTGCGGCGTGGCGCCCATCAGCAGGGCGACGGTAGTACCGGTGATCATCGCCACGCAGCTGCCGATAAAGCAGATGGTGATGATTGATTTCCAGCGCGCGCGGATCTGATGCAGTTGCTCATACAGTGGAAAGGCCAGCGCGACCACCGCCGGCTGCAGCAGATCGTTCAGGACTTTGCTGCCGGCAAAATAACGCTCATAGGAGATCCCGGTCAGCAGCAGAAACGGAATTATGACTACCATCGCCACCAGTAGCGGGTTGAGCAGCGGGAACTTAAAGCGGGCCGCCAGCCTGCGGGCGAGAAAAAAGACGATCAGGGTTAGCGGCAGCGACCACCAGATTTCATGCATCATTTTTCTTTTCCTTTTGCCCAATCACTTTACGTTCGCCATGCACCAGGTGAGAGCTCCAGCTCACCACCACGAATACCACCAGGGTGCTGATGGCGCAGGAGATAACCACAGGCCCCAGCTGGGCGCGCAGCAGATCCCAGTACTGCATCACGCCGACGCCGATCGGCACGAACAATAGCGCCATATAGCGGATCAGGATATTGCAGCCAGGATTGACCCACTGCGGCGGCATAATTTGCAGCGCCAGCAGCACGAAGAGGATCAGCATGCCGATGATGCTGCCGGGGATAGTGATGGGCAGCAGCCCGGCGATAAAAATTCCGGCGTATAAGCAGGCGTAAATCAGGACGAAGGCCCGCAGGTACTGCCAGATAATAGTCAGCGATTTACTCATGGTAATAACCCTTGATGAAGTACATTCATCATACAATTAATCCCTAAAATGTGCTACCGATCACATCATGAATTCTACGCATAGCGCTGATAGCGTACGGGAACAATAGCCTCTCCTGGCAGGACCCGACAGCTCGCAGCTTAGGGTATATCGGGCCCCACGCTACCTTTTTGAACGAGGCGCGGCAAACAAAGGCGGCATGAGACGCCGCAGACTCCTGTAAAGCATAGAGATTATCTCCTCGCTTTGCCGCATTCGCCGAACGGGGAACAGCGTACGGCGGGCCGGACGCATTGAGCGCTTTCCACCAGTGTCCGGAGGCGCTACCATAGCGCCTCTTTTTTTTCCGGGTAACGATATGCGTGTTCTACTGGCGCCGATGGAAGGCGTGCTCGATTCGCTGGTGCGCGAGCTGCTGACCGAGGTTAACGATTACGATCTGTGCATCACCGAATTTCTGCGCGTGGTGGATCAACTGCTGCCGGTAAAATCGTTCTACAGGCTGTGCCCGGAACTGCATCACCAGAGTCGCACGCCGTCCGGCACCCGCGTGCGCGTCCAGCTGCTGGGACAATATCCCGAGTGGCTGGCGGAAAACGCCGCCCGCGCGGTGGCGCTGGGGTCGTGGGGTGTGGATTTAAACTGCGGCTGTCCGTCTAAGCTGGTGAACGGCAGCGGCGGCGGGGCGACGCTGCTGAAAGATCCGGAGCTGATCTATCGCGGTGCGAAAGCCATGCGCGAAGCGGTTCCCGATCATCTGCCGGTGACCGTCAAGGTGCGACTCGGCTGGGACAGCGGCGAACGGCGCTTCGAAATCGCCGATGCGGTGCAGCAGGCCGGGGCCAGCGAGCTGGTGGTTCACGGCCGCACCAAAGAAGATGGCTACAAAGCCGAACGCATCAACTGGCAGGCGATCGGCGAGATCCGCCAGCGCCTGACTATCCCGGTGGTCGCCAACGGTGAAATCTGGGACTGGCAAAGCGCCCAGGACTGCATGGCCGTCACCGGCTGCGATTCGGTGATGATTGGCCGCGGGGCACTCAACGTGCCGAACCTCAGCCGGGTGATCAAATACAATGAACAACGGATGCCGTGGCCGCAGGTGATCCAGCTGTTGCAAAAATATACCCGCCTGGAAAAGCAGGGCGACACCGGTCTGTATCATGTGGCGAGAATTAAGCAGTGGTTAGGCTATTTACGCAAGGAATATAGCGAGGCGCTGACCCTGTTTAATGAAATTCGTGCCCTGCAAACCTCTGCTGAAATAGCGGCGGCCATTGCCCGCTATTAAACGCCATACTGTTATTTGCTTCACATATTATTACTTGCCTGCCTATTGCTGGTAGGCATGAGTTGAATAAAGTGATAATGTGCGGTCAATCAATTCAGGATTGCTACTGAACCCAGGCAAAACCTAAGCACTTTCGTCATTCGTGGCGGAAAGTGCTTAGGTTTTTTTTTGGCAAAAATTTAATGGTGAAAAAATGATGATGTAAAACAATGAATTGTAATTAACGCTTTCTCTGGCATCGTCGCGGTTTTATTACCGGCGGACGCCCCTTGCCATTCATTTTTTAAAAAAGAAAACAGGTAAATAAATAGCCTGGGGATCCCCTTTGTTTTTATTCAGTCACGGTGGATATCACAATGCATAACAAAAAAATAAATCAGCTTTTGATCGGCGCAGCGCTGGCGGCAATGGTGCCTGCCGTGAGCGCCGCGGAAACCCCGGCGTGGAACGGCAGCGTGCTGGGGTTCGAAGCCGGGCAGCAAGGGCTGCTGGGCGATATGCTGGGCATTCGTCCGATCCTCGAAGAGAACGGCTTTCATTATAATCTCGGGTACCTTAACGAGATGGCATACAACGCCGGCGGCGGTTATGACCATGATAAACACCTGGCCTATATTGACCAGGTGGCGCTGACCTTTACCCAGGATCTGGAGCGCTGGACCGGCATACCGGATGCGCGTCTCGAAGGCAACATCGTCAACCGTAACCACGATGATAACCTCACCACGAAACGGCTGCAGGATCCGCGGGTGAGTTTCAACGATCTGTCGCAGGAGAGCTGGGGAGGCGGGTCGATCACCCGCCTCGGCTGGCTGACCTTTGCCCGCAGCTTTGACGACCGTCGCCTGACCTGGCGCATCGGCATGATGAACAAGGTGCAAACCTTCGACCAGATCATACCCTGCGATTTTCAGCTGCTGACACAGTGCGGTGGTAAATCGGCCAACTCGCTGACCTGGAATAACTGGAACATCCACACCTGGGGCACCACCCTGGAGTACAAGCTGACGCCGACGGTCACCCTGAAAGGCGGGGTGATGGAGCAAAACCCGCAGGCTACCGCGCGCAGCCACGCCTGGAGTTGGTCGACGAAGGGCAGCAAAGGCATTTTACTGCCGATGGAGATCGAAACCCGTCCGCTGATTAATGGCCTGCCGGGAGCCTATAACCTGGGTGTGGTCTGGACTAATGCACCGCAAACCGATCTCTACAGCGGCAAATCCGGCGGCGCCGGGGCGACCGATCCGCAAGGCTACGCCGAGCACGACAGCACCTGGTTTATGTACGCCGGCCTGAACCAGCAGATCACTCGCCACGCCGACGACCCGCTGCGGGGGATGAGCGTCTCGCTGAGCGGCAGCCTCAGCGACCAGCGCAGCAACTATATCCACTCCGCCGTCGCCGCCTCAATGCGCTACCGCGGGCTGTTTGACGCCCGCCCGGAGGACTGGATTGGCTTTGGTCTGACGTGGATCGACATGAGCAGCCACTACGCACGCAACCAGCGCTATATGAACCAGATCAGCGGGGCCACCGACTATAACGATCCGGCTTACCAGCCGGTGGCCGGTCATTCACTGAACGGCGAGCTCTATTATCGCTTCCGCCCGGTTTCCTGGCTGGAGCTGCAGCCGGGCCTGCAGTACTGGCACCGTCCGGGCGGCGTCGCGCAGACCCAGGATGCGTGGGTGGTGGAGTGGAAAACGGTGGTGACTTTCTGATAGTCGCGATCTTAATCACGTTTTTTCACTTGTCAGGTTGAGCGCGCAGCAGAAGTTGTTACAGTGCGGGTGTTGGATTGCAACTGCTGCGGCAGGCAAAACCTGATCACCTGGCGTTTCGTCGGGGGTCAGGTTTTTTTGTTTCTGGGGTCTATATGCAAATCGCCAAAGTACTCAATAACAATGTGGTGGTGGTTCTCGACGAGCACCGGCGCGAACAGGTGGTGATGGGGCGAGGGCTGGCCTTTCAGAAACGCCCGGGCGACGTGCTGGACGACAGTAAAATTGAAAAAGTCTTCGCCTTACAGAGCGATGAACTGGTAGGCCGCTTAGGTGAGTTACTCAGTCAGATACCGTTAGAAGTGATGACCACCTGCGATCGCATTATCGAACTGGCACGCGGGCGGCTGGGCAAGCTACAGGAAAGCTTGTACATCACATTAACGGATCACTGTCATTTTGCTATCGAGCGGCAGAAAAAGGGCATCGCACTGCGTAACGTGCTGCTGTGGGAGATTAAGCGGCTGTATCCGAAGGAGTTCGCGCTGGGCCAGGAGGCAAGGGCCATTATTGCCAAAAGGCTTGGCGTGGAGCTGGCGGAGGATGAAGCCGGATTTATCGCCCTGCATCTGGTGACGGCGCAGCTCAACAGCGAAATGCCGGAGGTCATGCACGTGACCCGGGTGATGCAGGAGATCCTGCAACTGGTGAAGTATCAGCTGCAGCTGAATTACGACGAGGAGTCGCTGAGCTATCAGCGTTTCGTTACCCATCTGAAATTTTTCGCCCAGCGGATGCTGACGCGCACGGTGGTGGAAGATGACGATGTCTCGCTGCACAGCGCGGTGAAAGATAACTACGCCAAAGCGTGGAAGTGTGCGGAAACGGTGGCGACGCATCTGCAAAAGCAGTACCAGCGGTCGCTGACCACCGAAGAGATTATGTTTCTTGCCATTCATATCGAACGGGTAAGAAAAGAGGGGCGTTAATACCCCCAACAAAACTGGATTGTTACTGCATGATGCAGGCAAAACCTGAGCGCGACGCCCACCGGCGTGGTTCTCGGGTTTTTTTATTTTTTACTACTCAGTCGCCGGTTGTCTGCGGGCAGCGGCAGTAAGGAAAAGAGCATGGAATATAAAGCACTCGCGCAGGATATTCTCAACCGCGTCGGCGGCAAAGAGAACATTGTGAGTCTGGTTCACTGTGCGACACGTCTGCGTTTTAAACTGAAAGATAACGGCAAAGCCGATGCCGAAGGGCTGAAGGCCAATCCGGGCGTCATTATGGTGGTGGAGAGCGGTGGCCAGTTTCAGGTGGTGATTGGCAACCATGTCCATGATGTCTGGCAGACGGTGCGCCAGGAGGCGGGGTTGAGCGATGACAGCGAGCCGGTTGCCGAGGAGAAAACGGCAAAAGGCTCGGTGTTAAGCGAGCTTATCGACATCATCTCCGGCATCTTTACGCCGTTTATCGGCGTGATGGCGGCGACCGGTCTGCTGAAAGGCCTGCTGGCGCTGGCGGTGACCTGCGGCTGGCTCACGCCAGAGCAGGGGACCTATAAAATCTGGTTTGCCGCCAGCGACGCGCTGTTCTTTTTCTTCCCGCTGTTTCTTGGCTATACCGCCGGGAAGAAGTTTGGCGGTAACCCGTTTATCTCGATGGTGATTGGCGGGGCGTTAACCCACCCGCTGATGATCCAGGCCTTTGAGGCCAGCCAGGCGCCGGGCGCGGCGGTGGAACACTTTCTCGGCATTCCGGTGACCTTTATCAACTACAGCTCGTCAGTGATCCCGATTATTCTCGCCTCGTGGGTCTGCTGCTGGCTGGAGCGTAAGAGCAACGCGCTGCTGCCGTCATCGATGAAAAACTTCTTCACCCCGGCGATCTGCCTGGCGGTGGTGGTCCCGCTTACCTTTCTGGTGATTGGCCCGGTCGCCACCTGGCTGAGTCACCTGCTGGCCAACGGCTACCAGTTTATCTACGCGTTTGCGCCATGGCTGGCGGGCGCGGTACTGGGCGCCATGTGGCAGGTGTGCGTTATTTTCGGCCTGCACTGGGGGCTGGTGCCGTTGATGATCAATAACATGACGGTGCTCGGCCATGACTCCATGCTGCCGATTATCCTTCCGGCGGTGATTGCCCAGGTGGGGGCGGTTCTGGGGATTTTGCTGGCCACCCGCGATGCGCGTCAGCGGATGCTGGCCGGTTCCGCCTTCTCTGCCGGGCTGTTTGGCATCACCGAGCCGGCTATCTACGGTCTGACCCTGCCGCTGCGTCGTCCGTTTATCTTCGGCTGTATCGCCGGCGCCATCGGCGGGGCGATCACTGCCTTCAGTAATAGCCATGCTTACTCGTTCGGTGTGCCGAATATCTTTTTCCCGGCGCAGATGATCCCGCCTGGCGGCATTGACGCCAGCGTCTGGGGGGGGCTTATCGGCACCGGCGTGGCTTTCGTGCTCGCCTGCTTGCTGACCTTCTTCGCTGGCCTGCCGCGTGCCAGCGCCGCACAGGGCGCCGTGGCGGTAGCCCCGGCCTCGGCAAACGACATTCTGGCGCCGATGAGCGGCAGCGTTATCGACCTCGATCAAGTGCCGGACAGCACCTTCGCCAGCGGCTTACTCGGTAAAGGGGTTGCCATTATCCCGGCGGTGGGCAAAGTGATTGCGCCATTCTCGGGCGAAGTGGCCTCCCTGTTTCAGACTAAACATGCCATTGGCCTGCAGAGCGACAGCGGCATTGAGCTGCTGATCCACGTCGGCATCGACACGGTCAAACTCGACGGCGTGCCGTTTACCGCGCATGTCAAAGAAGGTGACAGGGTGCAGGCCGGCGATCTGCTGATTGAGTTTGATCGTCAGGCGATTCTGGATGCCGGTTACGACCTGGCGACCCCGATTATTATCAGCAACAGCGACGACTACCGGGAGATTGATACGGTGGCGTCCAGCGCCGTCGAAGCCGGTCAGCCGCTGTTGTCAGTCAGCCATTAATCACAGGAGAGAGAGATGAAAACATTCCCGGCGGATTTTTTATGGGGCGGCGCGACCGCGGCGAATCAGGTGGAAGGGGCTTATCTTGAAGAGGGCAAAGGCTTATCCACCTCCGATGTGCAGCCGCATGGTGTGTTCGGTGAGGTGGTCGAGCGCGTACCCGGCGACAGCGGTATTAAGGATGTGGCGATCGATTTTTACCATCGCTACCCGGAAGATATCGCTCTGTTCGCCGAGATGGGCTTTAACTGCCTGCGGGTGTCCATCGCCTGGACCCGCATCTACCCCAACGGCGATGACGCCGAGCCCAACGACGCCGGCCTCGCGTTCTACGACAAGCTGTTCGACGAGATGGCGAAGCACAACATCACCCCGCTGGTGACGCTGTCGCATTATGAAATGCCGTGGGCGCTGGTGAAAAACTACGGCGGCTGGGGCAGCCGGGAGGTGATTGGCTTCTTTGAGCGCTACGCCCGCACGGTGTTTAGCCGCTATAAAAATAAGGTCAAACTGTGGCTGACCTTTAACGAAATCAATATGTCGCTGCATGCCCCGATGACCGGCGTCGGCCTGCCGGCTGGCAGCAGCAAAGGCGAGGTGTATCAGGCGATTCACCACCAGCTGGTGGCCAGCGCCCTGGCGGTTAAAGCCTGTCACGAGCTGGTGCCTGAGGGCAAAATCGGCAATATGCTGCTCGGCGGGCTGATGTATCCCCTGAGCTGCAAACCGGAAGATGTGTTTGAGACGCTGCAGGAGAACCGCAGCTGGCAGTTCTTCGGCGACGTACAGGCGCGCGGCGCGTACCCGGGCTATATGCTGCGCTTTTTCCGCGACAATGGCATCACGCTCACCATTACCGACGCCGATCGTGAAGCGCTGAAAACCACCGTCGACTTTATCTCCTTTAGCTACTACATGACCGGCTGCGTCACCGCCGACGAGGCGCTGAACCAGCAGGCGCGCGGCAATATTCTCAGCATGGTGCCCAACCCGCACCTGGCGAGCTCGGAGTGGGGCTGGCAGATAGACCCGCTGGGCCTGCGCACGCTGCTGAATGTGCTGTGGGATCGCTATCAGAAGCCGCTGTTTATCGTGGAAAACGGTCTGGGCGCCAAAGATAAGGTGGAGGCCGATGGCAGCATTAACGATGACTACCGCATCAGTTACCTGAACGACCATCTGGTGCAGGCGCGGGAAGCCATTGACGATGGCGTTGAGCTGATGGGCTTTACCAGCTGGGGGCCGATTGACCTGGTGAGCGCCTCGAAGGCGGAGCTGTCGAAGCGCTACGGCTTTATCTATGTCGACCGCCATGATGACGGTACCGGCACCCTGGCGCGCAGTAAGAAGAAGAGTTTTAACTGGTATAAAGAGGTGATTGCCAGCCGTGGCGCCAGCCTGAAAGCGTAAAGGATGCCCGCCCGGCCATCGCCGGGCGGGGGATTAGCCCGGTTTACGCGCGCGCAGTAAAAAGATCATCGGACGCTCTTTCTCTTCATCCAGGGCGGGCTGTTGGGCAATCTGTTCGGCGCTCGGCCCCCACTCATCCAGCTGCTCCAGCACAAAACCCGCGGCGATAAGCGCGTTTATCCAGCTTGAGAGTTTGCGGTGCTGTTTAATGACGCCCTCCGCAAACCAGTTGCTGACCCGCTCGCCCTCCTGCTGATAGTGACTGACCGGCCAGCTTTTTTTCCCCTGCTCATTCACCTGCCATGCCTGTTGCAGCGGCGCGGTATAGATGGGGTGTTCGGCGGAAAAGACCAGGATGCCGCCCGGGACCAGCGCCTGATGCAGCGTGGCGAAGAGCGGGGCGATGTCCGGTAAGTAATGCAGCGCCAGCGAACTGTAGACCAGATCGCAGCTGTTGGCGGGCAGCGTCAGGGTTTGCAGATCGGCGAAGCGGTAGACAATCTCATCCCCGCGGGTCATTTCCCGCGCCTGCGCCAGCATCCGCTGGGAGATATCGAAACCGGTTATCTGGCTGGCTCCCTGCTGCTGCGCCCAGCGGCAAAACCAGCCGTAGCCGCAGCCGAGATCCACCACCCGCAAACCGGTTATCGGCGGCAGCATCGCCTGCAGGGAAGGCCACTCCGGTGCGCCATCCAACCCCTTCACCGAGCGATCGAGGGTCGCATAGCCGGCAAAGAAGTGCGGATCGTCATAAATATTCTGGCTCATATTCATCCCTTGAATTGATAAGGTTGTTTATTTTTAGCTAACTAATAATTTAGTCACACGCTTTACTAAACGCGTTTAATTCAATTAACTTATGATAACCAACCTGATTAAGTTATCTGACCTGTCTAATGAAATTGATATTAAATAAAAGCGTGCTGGCGGCATTGCCCCTGGCCATCGCGCTGGCTGGCTGCGCGCCATCACATGAGATTGCTCATCCGCCGCAGCAGCAAATTCCGGCGTCCCATGTTTCCATGGATCTCCCTGCTGCCGTGAAAAATGGCTGGCCGCAGACCGACTGGTGGAAAGACTACCACGATGCCCAACTGGATAATCTGATTCAGCGCGCACTCGCTAATGCGCCGGATATGCAAATTGCCGAACAGCGCATCAGGCTTGCCGAAGCGCAGGCGCGAATGTCGCAGGCGAATCTTGGCCCGGAGATGGATTTCTCCGCCGATATCGAACGGCAGAAAATGTCCGCTGAAGGCCTGATGGGGCCGTTCGCCACCGACACCGACGGCAACACCGGCCCGTGGTACACCAACGGCACCTTCGGCCTGACCGCCGGCTGGGATCTGGACCTGTGGGGCAAAAACCGCGCGCTGGTAAAAGCCCGTATCGGCGAGCTGAAAGCTCAGGTGGCAGAGCAGGCCCAGACCCGCGAGCTGCTCTCCGGCAGCGTGGCGCGTCTGTACTGGCAGTGGCAGACGGAAGCGGCGATTAAAGCCGTGCTGCAGCAGGTGAAGAGTGAGCAAAATAATATCGTGACGGTCGACAAGGCGCTGTTGCAGCGCGGGATCACCAACTCCGCCGAAGGGGCGGAGAATGATATTAACGTCAGCAAAACCGACCAGCAGCTGGCGGACGTCGCGGGTACAATGAAAGAGATTGAAGCGCGTCTGATGGCCCTGACCAACAGCCAGAGTCAGTCGCTGAACCTCAAACCGGTCAGCCTGCCGACCGTCAGCGCGCAGCTGCCTGATACCCTCGGCTATGAGCTACTGGCGCGCCGCCCGGATCTGCAGGTCGCTCACTGGTACATTGAGGCATCGCTGAGCGAAGTGGACGCGGCGAAAGCGGCGTTTTATCCGGACATCAATCTGATGGCGTTCCTGCAGCAGGATGCCCTGCACTTAAGCGATCTTTTCCGTCACTCGGCGCAGCAGATGGGCGTCACCGCCGGGCTGACGCTGCCGATCTTTGACAGCGGTCGCCTCAATGCCAATCTGGATATCGCCAGCGCGCAGAACAGCCTGTCGATAGCGCAGTACAACAAAGCGGTGGTGGATGCCGTCAACCAGGTGGCGAAAACCGCCAGCCAGGTCGAGACGCTGATGGCCAAAAGCCAGCAGCAGCAGCAGGTTGAAAAAGACGCCCAGCGGGTGGTGAACCTGGCGCAGGCCCGAATGGCGGCGGGGATCTTACCCGGCTCCAGAGTCAGTATGGCGAAGCTCCCGGCGCTGCAGGAGCGCATTACCGCATTGCGCCTGCACGGCCAGTGGATTGACGCCAGCATTCAGCTGACTTCTGCTCTCGGCGGCGGCTATCACCAGAGCGTGAAATAACCGGCGCAACGGCGCGCCTGCGGGTGCGCCGCTTAGTCTTTCTTCTTTCTTTCTCGCCGCCTGAGCCACCAGTGGGCGGCGACCACCAGTCCCACCGCGAGGATCAGCCAGATCCAGTGTTTCAGATGCGCGTCCAGATGATGCAGCCACGGGCCGATCACTTCGCCACCGAGATAGCCAATGGTGGTAAACAGCAGCGCCCATACCAGCGCCCCGAGGACATTGAGCGGCAGGAAAACCCGTGGCGACAGGCGGCTGGCGCCGATCAGCAGGGGGCCGATAACCCGGAAGCCGTACATAAAGCGGGTGCCGATGACAAACAGCCACGGCCGGTGCTGGATCATGCGCTGCGCTTTACGTATTCGCGCCTTCTGGCTGGCGAAACGGCGCAGAATGCGCCCGCCGAAGCGGCGGCCGAGCAGATAGAGCAGCTGATCGCCAATCATTCCGCCGAGAGCGACGGCGATCACCACCAGGGGAAACTTCAGTAACCCCTGATGCGCTGCGACGCCGCCCAACAGGGTAATGGTCTCACCTTCCGCTATGCTGCCGACGATCAGCGCCGCGTAGCCATACTGGGAAATCAGGTGATTAATATCCATAAAAAGCTTATCTCCTTACCTCATCACCTGTTAATCATACACCCTGCTGACCAAAACGCGGTGACGCAGATTTTTTGCGCTGTACACAAAATAATCTGTAGGGTGAATTATACTTGGATCAGTGCAGTACGAAGCCGTGACAAGGGGGACGCTATGAACCATGTCTGGGGGCTCTTCGCTCATCCCAACCGGGAGATGAGCGTGATAAAGAGCGAGAATGAAACCATTTCTCATCACTATACGCACCATGTGCTGCTGATGGCGGCGGTTCCGGTGGTGTGCGCCTTTATCGGCACTACGCAGCTGGGCTGGAACTTCGGCGACGGCACCGTTATTAAACTGTCGATGTTGACCGGTCTGGCGCTGGCGGTACTGTTTTACGCCGTGATGCTGGCCGGGGTGGCGATCATGGGACGGGTTATCTGGTGGATGGCCAGGCAATATCCGCAGCAACCCTCGCTGAAACGCTGCATGGTGTTTGCCGGCTATGTGGCCACGCCGCTGTTCCTGAGCGGGATTGTGGCGCTCTATCCGCTGGTCTGGCTGTGTGCGCTTATCGGTACCATCGCGCTGTTTTACACCGGCTATCTGCTCTACCTGGGCATCCCGACCTTCCTGAGCATTAACCGGGAAGAGGGGTTAAGCTTCGCCAGTTCGACGCTGGCCATCGGGGTACTGGTGCTGGAAGTGTTGCTGGCGATCACTGTGTTACTGTGGGGGTATGGCTACCGACTCTTCTGATCGGACGTCTCGGGTTATTATGCATTGCCGGCAAATATGTATTTTGTGTCGGCAATGCAGCATTTCTTCACGATTCTTATTAGGCACAGGGCCTTACGGCGCGGTATGATGGCGTTTGCCAGCGATGTTGCCCACTTAACCTCGCGGCGTACGTTCCATAACGTGCAAAAATACTTTTCAGAATGCCCATGATGCCGAAATTTCGAGTCTCTTTGCTCAGCCTGACCTTGCTACTGGCTGTGCCTTTTGCGCCCCAGGCGTTAGCAAAAACCTCCGCGGCGGTTGCCGCCTCGCAGCCGGATATCGCCTCCGGCAGTGCCATAATCGTCGATCTGGCGAGCAAAAAAATCATCTATGCCAGCCAGCCGGATCTGGTGCGCCCGATGGCGTCGATCACCAAAGTGATGACCGCCATGGTGGTGCTCGATGCCCATCTGCCGATGGATGAGATGCTGACGGTGGATATCAGCCAGACGCCGGAAATGAAGGGGATTTACTCCCGCGTGCGGCTCAACAGTCAAATCAGCCGCCGCACAATGCTGCTGCTGGCGCTGATGTCTTCGGAAAACCGCGCGGCCGCCAGCCTGGCGCATCATTACCCGGGCGGCTACGACGCCTTTATTCGCGCCATGAACGCCAAAGCGCAGGCGCTGGGCATGACCCATACCCGCTACGTGGAGCCGACAGGCCTGTCGGTACATAACGTCTCTACCGCCCGCGATCTGTCCAAACTGCTGATCGCCAGCGAGCAGTATCCGCTGATCGGCCAACTGAGCACCACCAAAGAAGAGACTGCCACCTTCGCCCATCCGGCCTACAGCCTGCCGTTCCGCAACACCAACCATCTGGTGTATCGCGATAACTGGAACATTCAGCTGACCAAAACCGGCTTCACCAATGCTGCCGGCCACTGTCTGATTATGCGTACGGTGATTAACCAACGCCCGGTGGCGCTGGTGGTGATGGATGCCTTCGGGAAATACACCCACTTCGCCGACGCCAGCCGCTTGCGGACCTGGATCGAGACCGGGAAGGTGATGCCGGTACCCGCCTCGGCGCTGAGCTATAAAAAGCAGCGCGAAGCGCAGATGGCAGAGGCGATGCTGAAAGGCGGCGCGCAGACCGCGCAGAACGATTAATCTGCCTGTCCCCCGGATGACGGCGCATTGCGCCTTATCCGGGCTACAGATGTATTTATACATCAAATGGTTATCAGGGCTTGTAGGCCCGGCAAGCGCAGCGCCGCCGGGCAATATACCCGGCACCGTGCCGCGTTTGTGCCGGATGGCGGCTCGCGCCTTATCCGGCCTACGTTATTTGGCGCCAGGTTCGCCCCCTTCGTAGGCCCGGCAAGCGTAGCGCCGCCGGGCAATATACCCGGAACCGTGCCACGTTTGTGCCGGATGGCGGCTCGCGCCTTATCCGGCCTACGTTATTTGGTGCCTGGTTCATCTTCTTCGTAGGCCCGGCAAGCGCAGCGCCGCCGGGCAATATACCCGGCACCGTGCCGCGTTTGTGCCGGATGGCGGCTCGCGCCTTATCCGGCCTACGTTATTTGGCGCCGGGTTCGTCCCCTTTG
>NZ_PIOG01000021.1:0-402 GCF_002810545.1 Klebsiella sp. A-Nf5
GGGCGACAGCCGCATCAAAACCAAAAAAGATGGCTGGACGGTCGTCACCCGCGATAAAAAACTCTCCGCGCAATGGGAGCACACCGTGGCCGTCACCGCCAACGGTTTTGAGGTGCTGACGCTACGCGACGACGAGCAGTCGCGGATCCGCTGAGTTTTCTTCTCCCGGTATACCGGCATAGCCGATATTTCTCGCTGGCGAGTACCGCCCTTCGCCAGCGCATTTTTTATTTATGCTCGCCCTGATCGTGCCGCAGTGGATCGTCTTTACCGGCGAACGTTAAACAGAACCTGTCGCTGCTCAAGTCGGGAAAGGTCAAAGGCATCCGCTTTGATACTCTGTCCCGCCTCTGCGAGGCGCTGGAATGTCAGCCCGGTGATATCCTCGCTGGGAACCCGACT
>NZ_PIOG01000270.1:0-371 GCF_002810545.1 Klebsiella sp. A-Nf5
TTCCGTCAGCAATAACGCCCCGATAATGACCTGCATAGTGGTCATGTCGACTTCCGGATAAAGAGACAGACTGTCCGACATCCGGCGACTGCCAAGCCATTCCAGCGCCGATTTACAGCTACGTTCACGCTGGGGATGGAGCATAGCCCCAAACCGCTCAAGCATTGCCGCCAGCAGCGTAACGCCCTCCGCCAGACCGGTTTCGCCATCCCGCTGCAGACGCGCCCACACGTAAAAGGTGATCACGCGCAGATCCTTGCAGGTCTGAGTCAGCAGTTTTTCAGCCAGCTGGCAAATCAGTTCGGTATCGACACCGGAGATCTTATTGACCTCCTCGCGGATACGCTGAAAATCATCGTCATAGCCCGGAT
>NZ_PIOG01000130.1:0-488 GCF_002810545.1 Klebsiella sp. A-Nf5
ACTCCTTTTTTGATGCAGCACCTGAATAAATATGATTACAGTGGTTCACAACAAATACCGATATTTCTTATCTCAATGAAAAAATTATTAGGAAGTATAGGTAATCTCTTTTAAGAATATTGAAACAGGGTATTGCGAAGGGGCTGTTTGTAAGAAAGAGGAACTTTTTCATCCTTCTTTGAGCAATTTTTAGAGTCAGTATCCAGTTCGAAGAGCATTTTATTGCAGACTTGAAGGATGAAGAGGTTCCTGTAAAAATAGACCTGTTTTAGTTTCATGCTTTTTGCGATCCCGACCAAAAGTCGTTAAAGATGAAGATTGTGTAAAGGCTACAACTGAATTCAGTAGTGAAACATTCGCTGGCATATCGCATTAGACTATCTATTGGTATCATCTTTTGACAGCCATGAAAGTTTAAGGTTTGATAATTCACAGTCTCTCTTACTAGGAGATGTACCTGGAAACGCGACTGGCAGTACAGTAAGCGT
>NZ_PIOG01000250.1:0-486 GCF_002810545.1 Klebsiella sp. A-Nf5
TCGTCATTGGGGCGACCGAGTTGACCTCCGGCTTTACTTCTTTTCCGCCAATCTGGATGCTATGGAAATAGAAGAAAAAGGGCGTTGGGTTTTTGATCGTCAGCTTAGTGCCAGCTTTGCGCCATTCGAGCTTTTTCGCTTCCGTATTAGGGGAGAGATCGAAAAGCGTTTTGGGACGATAGACCAGACGCATGCGGTGGCGGACCGCCAGTTGAATAGTGTTGGCGCTGGCTTTCTCATCATCCGCTGGAGGGATCGCCATCACGTTAAAATAGTATATGGATTCCCGATCGTTCGGGGCGTTAACGTTTCCGGTAGAAAACAGGCGTACTGTATTCTGTTGCTTTCCTTCAAGGCGGAACAGCGGCGGGGTAGCCATAAATGAGGGAGATTTTCCTGCCGGGGTTTCAACCCAGGATTTAATCAGATAGGGGATGTCATCTTTATTTTCTATTTGCGCGGTAATTTCGCGCGCACCTTCTTTGT
>NZ_PIOG01000245.1:0-483 GCF_002810545.1 Klebsiella sp. A-Nf5
TTCAGGCCTGATGGTAGGCATATTCTTTTTGACAGGTGCCTGGAATACTTTACGGATCTTAGCAGCGGGGTTAGAAAGTATCAGACCATCATTTACCGCGTAATCCATCACCTCGTTGATACGCTGAATAACTCGCTTTAATGCTTCCAGTTTGCCACTGGCTTCAATCGGATCCAGAGCCGTAATGAAGTCACGAGCAACCAGACTGGTGACAGGACGGTTGCCAATCCAAGGTATTACATGCTTTTTTAGCGATCGCCAAATATCTTTAATGGTGTTAAGTGCCAGTTGCTCTGTTTTTTTCAACTCATACCAATCAGCAGCTACTTTAGCTAAGGTGTTTTGGCTGGCAATCAAACCGGCGGAAAACAGGCAACAAAAAACCCGCAAACTCAGAGAGAGTGCGGGCTCTTGTGGGGTTACCGGTCGTTAACGAAACTTACCGGTGAATGATTTGGTCGGCACGAGAGGATTTGAACCTCC
>NZ_PIOG01000275.1:0-483 GCF_002810545.1 Klebsiella sp. A-Nf5
TTTTCCCGCACGGCGTGTCATCATATATTTCGCCACCTGCTGCGAGACCAGGAAAACGCCTTTCTGGTTAACTTCAATAACCCGATCCCACTCCTCTTCAGGGAATTCAGTGAAAGGGTAACGGCGCTGGATCCCGGCGTTATTAATTAAAATATCAATTGCACCGAATTCCTCTTCGATACGGGCAATCGCCTGCTCAACCTCCGCCGCCTGAGTCACGTCAAACGCATAACCTACTGCGCGGTGGCCCTGAGCCACCAACGCCTGCGCCGCCTGGTCTGCCCGCTCCTGAGTACGGTCGTTAATGATTATCTCTGCGCCATACTCTGCAAGGCCACCGGCCAGCAGATTGCCAATCCCCTGAGCAGAACCGGTGATGAGCGCACGTTTCCCTGATAAATCGAATAAATTTCTCATAAAACCTCTTTTTTCCATAACTGTTACGCGTAACTGTATACGCGTAACAGTTACAAATAGAAGGGG
>NZ_PIOG01000165.1:0-49567 GCF_002810545.1 Klebsiella sp. A-Nf5
ACCCCCCGCTGTTACTTTTGTCCCTGTCCTGCGGCGCTTGCCTTGCTGAAAGAAAGGATGCCCCTGCGGGGGCAAAAAAAGCCCGCGGGGTCGGCGGGGAGCAAGCTCAACATTTCCTGATGCGCCCAACCCCCGGCTGTTACTTTTGTCCCTGTCCTGCGGCGCTTGCCTTGCTGAAAGAAAGGATGCCCCTGCGGGGGCAAAAAAAAGCCCGCGGGGTCGGCGGGCAACAAGTAAAACGCAACGATTAAAAAACACGTTCCTCCAGAGGGTTATCCCGGTTGAGGCGCTTCGCCAGCCACGGCGGCAGCCGGCCGGCCAGCATCGCGCTCACCGCCTCGCACTGCGCCTGAATCGTCGTGCCCGGCGGCGCTTTCATCGGATGGATCTGATGGCGGATCAACCTCGCGGCGGCAGGCCCGCCAATCTCCTGACAAAACAGCAGATGGCAATCCTCCAGCAGCCTGGCGCGCATCTCGCTGGCGTCCGACGCCGCAGAAGAAGAGGCATAGCGGCGCAGATCCGCCAGCCAGCCGCCCTGGTCATCGAAGGCATAGATAAAAAACAGCCGGTTCTGGCCAAAATGACCATTGATGGCCAGACCATCCTGCGAGCAAAAAGCGACCCGCAGCTGCGGCGTTCGCTGAGGGTGGCGGGCGATGCGCAAATGGCCGGGCAGCACCCCCTGCAGGCAGGCGATGACCCGCGCCCAGCGGGCCGGGGACATCACCGCCGTCGCCGAAGGAAAGCTGGCGGCCAGCTGAGGCTGCGTCAGGGTGGTTAACCGTGCCGGGGTCAACGTTTCGCCGCACTCCTGCGCCAGCCAGTCGACGACTTGCACCGGCTGCAGCTCCGGCAGCGTCTGGAACAGCGCCAGCAGACGCCAGAAAAGGGTATCGTTGTCGGACATTTCCAGCTCCTTATAGCAGCGTGCTGCGGGTGGCGCGCAGGCTTATCGGGAAGACGGGGCGCCCCGGCTGCGGATTGACGTAGTAGCGACGTCCCCCTTCAAGGGCAATCGCGCCGCCCCAGCGCTCCGTCTCGTCATGTTCGACCTGGAGCACCCGGGCCTCCAGATCCTGTTTGGCGATATAGGCATACAGCGCCTCGCCGCGCTCACGGAAAATCACGATGGGCATACTCCCTCCTGGCCCCGCCTGCGGCGGGGCGCCTGATGGTTAACGAACGAGGTCGAAGCTGTAATCGGTTTTGCCCAACTGGCTGGTGTCGTGGTCCAGTTTTTCCAGCACGGCGTTCACCAGCGTCGTGACGATGTTCATTGCGCCTTCATAGCCCCATGTAGTCTGGCGGTGCAGGTGATGGCGGTCGAACAGCGGAAAGCCAAGACGGATCAGCGGTACTTCGAAGGCTTTGCCCTTCGCCAGGGTATCGCGCTGGATAAACTTGCCGTAGGAGTTACCGATCATAAAGTCCGGCTGACGGGTGAACATCAGCGACCGGAAGTGCCACAGGTCGCAGTTGATGAACACTTCGCTTTCCTGACCGTACGGCGAGGCATCAAGCATTTTCTTCATCGCTTTTTGCCAGCGTTTATTGGCGTTATGGCTGAGGATCACCGTCGGCTCGCAGCCCAGCTCCAGCAGGAAGCGCGTCAGCCCCATCACGAAATCCGGATCGCCGTAGAGACCGAATTTTTTGCCATGCAGCCAGGTGTGGGAGTCCAGCATCATGTCGACCAGCCGGCCGCGCTCCAGGGTCAGGGCATCGGCAATCGGTTTGCCGGTCAGCTGACTGACGGTCATTAGCAGCGCATCGGTGGCGGCCAGGCCCAGCGGAACGGCCACCTCGGTGGCGGGCTGGTTCCACATCTCCTGAACCACCTTTTTGCTTTTCACCAGTTGCCACGGCTGCAGCAGCAGGGTGTCAATGGCGTCCGGCGCGGTTTTGATCTCCTGCTGGCTGGTGCCGCCGGCATACATCCGGTAATGGCCGTCGGCGGGGGTGTCGAGTACCTCTGAAGGGTCGGAGAGCAAGCTGCACGGGACATCCATCTGCGCCATCATCCGCTTCAGCACGCGGAAGTTGCCGAGATAGGTCTCAAATCCGGTCACCAGATTGAGCTTTTGCTGTTTGCCCGGCTGCCCGGCGTAGTCAGCGGTAAAGGTCTTCGCGAATCCTTCAAACATATTGTCCCAGCCGGTGACATGGCTGCCGATAAAGCTGGGGGTATGGGCGTAAGGAATGGCGATGCTGTCGTCAACAAATCCCTCTTTTTTGGCGTTGGCGATAAACGCCTGCAGATCGTCACCGATCACCTCGGCCATGCAGGTGGTGGAGACGGCGATAATCTCGGGTTTATACAGCGCGCTGGCATTCTGCAGGCCCAGATTCATGTTGTTGTTGCCGCCGAACACCGCCGCGTCCTCGGTCATGGAGTCGGAGACGCAGGCGACCGGCTCTTTAAAATGGCGGTTAAAGTAGGTGCGAAAATAGGCGACGCAGCCCTGGGAGCCGTGCACGTAGGGCAGGGTGCCGGCGAACCCCAGCGCGCAGAGTACGGCGCCGAGCGGCTGGCAGGCTTTGGCCGGGTCGACGGTCAGCGCCTCGCGCTGGAAGTTTAGCGCTTCATACTCGGCGGTGGTGGTCCAGGCAAAAACCTCCTGCACACGCTGCGCGTCGTGCGCCTCTTCAAGGGTCTTTTTATTCTGGAACAGGGTCTGGTATTCATCCTGTTCAAACAGCGGATAACAGCTGTGAATTTTATCGATCGTTTGGCTCATGGTGTTCTCCTCCCGCGCCACAAATCGGTGGACTGACGGGACAGTGAAGGGGCAATCACGCAGACTTCAGCCACGGGGCAGTCAGTTCGTTCCACGCCGGATTGTTCAGGGTCATATCCATATCGCGGGCAAAGATGGCGAAGCCGTCATAGCCGTGATAGGGGCCGGAATAGTCCCAGGAGTGCATCTGGCGGAACGGCACCCCCATTTTCTGAAAGATATATTTCTCTTTGATCCCGGAGCCGATGAGGTCAGGTTTCAGCGCTTTGACGAAGGCCTCCAGCTCATAGCTGCTGGCATCGTCAAACAGCAGGGTGCCCTCTTTCAGGTCCGGCAGGGTGCGGTCGTAATCATCGTTATGGGCAAACTCGTAGCCGGCGGCGATGATCTCCATCCCGAGATCCTCATAGGCGCCGATGACGTGACGCGGCCGCAGCCCCCCCATGTACAGCAGCACTTTGCGTCCCTCCAGCCGCGGGCGATATTTGGCGATGATGGCCGCCATCTGCCCCTCATATTTGGCGATCACCGCTTCCGCATTGGCGCGAATGGTGTCATCAAATTGATCGGCGATCTTGCGCAGCGATTCGGCGATTTTGGTCGGGCCGAAGAAGTTATATTCCATCCACGGGATCTGATGTTTCTCCTCCATATGGCGGGCGATATAGTTCATCGAACGGTAGCAGTGGACGAGGTTGAGCTTAACGAATGGGGTGTTCTCCATCTCCACCAGGGTGCCGTCGCCGGACCACTGCGCCACTACGCGCAGCCCCATCTCTTCCAGCAGAATGCGCGAGGCCCAGGCGTCGCCGCCAATGTTGTAATCGCCAATGATGGCAACATCGTACGGGGTGCTGGCAAACGGCTGCCCTTCGCGATTGTTCAGCACCCAGTCGCGCACCACGTCGTTGGCGATATGGTGGCCCAACGATTGCGATACGCCGCGAAAGCCTTCGCAGCGCACCGGGATCACCGGTTTATCCAGCGCCTTGCTGCTGGTGTTGGCCACGGCGCTGATGTCATCGCCGATCAGGCCCACCGGGCACTCCGACTGGATGGTGATCCCTTTGGTCAGCGGGAACAGCAGCTCCATCTCTTCGATCAGTTTGGTCAGCTTTTTATCGCCGCCGAAAACAATGTCGCGCTCCTGAAAATCAGAGGTGAAGTTCAGGGTGCCGAAGCTGTCGACACCGCTGACGCCGGTAAAGTAGTTGCGTCGTCCGGCGCGCGAGTACTGGCCGCAGCCGATGGGGCCGTGCGAGATATGGGCCATGTCTTTGATTGGCCCAAACACCACCCCTTTCGAGCCCGCGTAGGCGCAGCCACGTACGGTCATCACCCCGGGCTGCGATTTACGGTTCGAGATAATGCACTTGCCGACGCTCTCCATCTGCGGATCGCTGATCATCATGTGCTTTCTGCGCTCTTTGCGCGCGGTTTCGGGAAACACCTCCAGGACTTCCTGGATGAGCGCAAGGTTACGTTCGCCTGTTGCGTTGGTCATGGTGAGGATCCTGTGCTCAGGCCGCGTTTTCTTCAGCGGCGGTTTTACCAATGATGCTGGTGTCTTCTTCTTCCATGATGCCGAACTCCATCAGCAGCGATTCCAGCTCGTCCATGGTGCACGGCGTCGGCACCACTTTTTTGGTGTTATTGACGATCTTCTGCGCCAGTTGACGATATTCGTTGGCCTGCTGACAGGTCGGGTCGTACTCGATCACCGTCATCCGGCGGATCTCCGCGCGCTGCACAATGTTGTCGCGGGGAACGAAGTGGATCATCTGCGTGCCAAGCTTCTCCGCCAGGGCGATGATCAGTTCGTCTTCCCGGTCGGTTTTGCGCGAGTTACAGATCAGGCCGCCGAGGCGCACCTTGCCGGATTTGGCGTACTTCACGATCCCTTTGGAGATATTGTTGGCGGCATACATCGCCATCATCTCGCCGGAGCAGACGATGTAGATCTCCTGAGCTTTGTTTTCGCGGATCGGCATAGCGAAGCCGCCGCAGACCACGTCGCCGAGGACGTCATAGAAGACGAAATCCAAATCTTCTTCATAGGCGCCTTCTTCCTCGAGGAAGTTGATGGCGGTGATCACCCCGCGTCCGGCGCAGCCGACGCCTGGCTCCGGGCCGCCGGATTCGGCGCAACGGACATCGCCATAGCCGATTTGCAGAACGTCTTCGAGCTCCAGATCCTCGACCGAGCCCACTTCCGCCGCCATCTCCATGATGGTGTTCTGGGCTTTAGCGTGAAGGATCAGACGGGTGGAGTCCGCTTTCGGATCGCAGCCGACGATCATCACTTTCTTACCCATCTCGGCGAGGGCCGCGACGAGATTCTGGGTGGTGGTGGATTTACCGATACCGCCTTTACCGTAGATAGCGCATTGACGCATGGTCATGGTGACTTCTCCTGTTGTTGAGTGTTTGCCAGCAGAGAAGTGCAGGGAACGTACCAGCTGCGAATTTTTGATCAGTTATTTGATAAATAAATGTTTTTTGTAAACCGGCCGCGCCGGGAGGCTGAGCAAACGGCACAATAACGCCACCAAATGTGCGAAACAGAACAATTTCCCCCCACGGGCCCGGCGCGGCGCTTTGTCACCTGTTCAACAGCTTGTCGCGCACAGTGTCTTATTCCCCGCAATCCCGCCGGACGGGCCTGCGCGTTTCTTCCCTTAACCTGTTGAATTGATGAGTGACAGGCGGCAATTTGCGAGCTGGCACAGGCTGTGCTTGGAGAGGTGACAGGGTTTGCCGCGGGCTGCCGCGGTAAAGAGAACGCTCACCTTTGAGGATTGAACGATGTCCGGAAACATGAAAACAATGGATGGCAACACGGCGGCGGCCTGGATCTCCTACGCCTTTACCGACGTGGCGGCCATCTACCCCATCACCCCCTCCACGCCGATGGCGGAAAATGTCGATGAATGGGCTGCCAAGGGAAAAAAGAACCTGTTTGGCCAGCCGGTGCGCCTGATGGAGATGCAATCCGAAGCCGGTGCCGCCGGGGCGGTCCACGGCGCGCTGCAGGCGGGAGCGCTCACCACCACCTACACCGCGTCGCAGGGGCTGCTGCTGATGATCCCCAATTTGTACAAAATTGCCGGTGAACTGCTACCAGGCGTTTTTCACGTCAGCGCGCGGGCGCTGGCGACCAATTCGCTGAATATTTTTGGCGACCATCAGGACGTGATGGCGGTGCGCCAGACCGGCTGCGCCATGCTGGTGGAGAATAACGTTCAGCAGGTGATGGACCTGTCGGCAGTGGCGCACCTGACGGCGATCGCCGGGCGGATCCCGTTTATCAATTTCTTCGACGGCTTTCGCACCTCGCACGAAATACAGAAGATTGAGGTGCTGGCGTATGAGCAACTGGCGACGCTGCTGGACCGCTCGGCGCTGGAGCGCTTTCGTCGGCAGGCGCTGCACCCGGATCATCCGGTGATCCGCGGCACCGCGCAAAATCCGGATATCTACTTCCAGGAGCGGGAGGCCGGTAACCGCTTCTACCTCGCACTGCCCGATCTGGTGGAAAGCTATATGGCGAAGATCACCGCGCTGACCGGGCGGGAATATCACCTGTTTAATTACCACGGCGCGCCGGATGCCGAGCGGGTAATTATCGCCATGGGCTCAGTGTGCGACACCGTCCAGGAGGTGGTGGAGACGCTGAATGCGGCGGGGGAGAAGGTGGGGCTGCTCAGCGTCCATCTCTATCGGCCCTTCTCGCTGGCGCACTTTTTCGCGCAACTGCCCGCCAGCGTGCAGCGTATTGCCGTCCTTGACCGCACCAAGGAGCCGGGGGCGCAGGCGGAACCGCTGTGCCTCGACGTCAAGAACGCCTTCTATCAACGCGACGATGCGCCGCTGATTGTCGGCGGCCGCTACGCGCTCGGCGGTAAGGACGTGCTGCCCAACGATATCGCCGCGGTGTTTGACAACCTCAGACAGCCGCTGCCGAAGGACGGCTTTACCCTGGGTATTGTCGATGATGTCACTTTTACCTCGCTGCCCGCCCGGCAGGAACCGCTGGCGGTCTCCCATGCCGGGATCACCGCCTGTAAATTCTGGGGCATGGGCTCGGATGGCACCGTCGGGGCGAACAAAAGCGCCATCAAGATCATCGGCGATAACACGCCACTCTACGCCCAGGCCTACTTTTCCTACGACTCGAAAAAGTCCGGGGGGATCACCGTTTCGCACCTGCGCTTTGGCGACCGGCCGATCACCTCGCCCTACCTGATCCACCGGGCCGATTTTATCGCCTGCTCTCAGCAATCCTATGTCGACCGCTACGACCTGCTGGAGGGGCTGAAGCCGGGAGGCACTTTTCTGCTCAACTGCAGCTGGTCCGAGGCAGAGCTGGAGCAGCACCTGCCGGTCAGCGTCCGGCGCTATCTGGCGCAGGAAAAGATCGACTTTTATACCCTTAATGCGGTGGACATTGCCCGCGAGCTGGGCCTCGGTGGGCGCTTTAACATGCTGATGCAGGCGGCGTTCTTTAAGCTGACGGCGATTATCGATCCGCAAACGGCGGCGGACTATCTCAAGCAGGCGGTGGAGAAAAGCTATGGCAGCAAAGGGGCGAGCGTCATTGAGATGAACCAGCGGGCTATCGAGCTGGGGATGGCAGCGCTGCACCGGGTGACGGTTCCCGCTCACTGGGCGACCCTCGAGGTGCCGGCACCGCAGGCGAGCGCCCTGATGCCGGACTTCATCCGCGATATCCTGCAGCCCATGAACCGCCAGCGTGGCGACCTGCTGCCGGTGAGCGCCTTCGCCGGGATGGAAGACGGCACCTTTCCCTCCGGCACCGCCGCCTGGGAGAAGCGCGGCATCGCGCTGGAGGTGCCGGTCTGGCAGCCTGACGGCTGTACCCAGTGTAACCAGTGCGCCTTTGTCTGCCCGCATGCGGCGATCCGCCCGGCGTTACTGAGCGCTGAAGAGCAAGACACGGCTCCCGCCGGGCTGCTGAGTAAACCCGCCCAGGGGGCCAAAGACTATCACTATCATCTGGCTATCTCGCCGCTGGACTGCTCCGGTTGCGGCAACTGCGTGGAGAGCTGCCCGTCGCGCGGTAAGGCGCTGCAGATGGTCTCCCTCGACAGCCAGCGGGCGATGGCTCCGGTCTGGGATTACGCCCTGGGGCTGGCGCCAAAAGATAACCCGTTTCGTAAAACGACGGTCAAAGGCAGCCAGTTCGAAACGCCGCTGCTGGAGTTTTCCGGCGCCTGCGCGGGCTGTGGAGAAACGCCCTATGCCCGGCTTATTACCCAGCTGTTTGGCGACCGGATGCTGATCGCCAACGCCACCGGCTGCTCTTCGATCTGGGGCGCCAGCGCGCCTTCGATGCCCTATACCACCAACCATCGCGGCCACGGCCCGGCGTGGGCAAACTCGCTGTTTGAGGATAACGCCGAGTTCGGTCTCGGCATGATGCTTGGCGGCCAGGCTATCCGCCAACAGATCGCCGAGGAGCTGACCACCGCGCTGGCGCTGCCGGTCAGCGACGCGCTTCACGCCGCGATGCAGCAGTGGCTGGCGCAGCAGGATGAGGGGGAGGGGACCCGCGAGCGCGCGGACCGCCTCAGTGCGTTGCTGGCGGTGGAAAAAGAGGGCGTCCCGCTGCTGGAGCAGCTCTGGCAGAACCGCGACTATTTCGTCCGGCGTTCGCAGTGGATCTTCGGCGGCGACGGCTGGGCCTACGATATCGGCTTTGGCGGCCTCGATCATGTGCTGGCCAGTGGGGAAGACGTCAATATTCTGGTGTTTGATACCGAGGTCTACTCCAACACCGGCGGCCAGTCGTCCAAGTCGACCCCGGTGGCGGCGATCGCCAAATTTGCCGCTCAGGGGAAACGCACGCGTAAAAAAGATCTCGGCATGATGGCGATGAGCTACGGCAATGTTTACGTCGCCCAGATCGCCATGGGCGCCGATAAAGATCAGACCCTGCGGGCCATCGCCGAGGCCGAGGCCTGGCCGGGACCGTCGCTGGTGATCGCCTATGCCGCCTGTATCAACCACGGCCTGAAAGCCGGGATGCGCTGCAGTCAGCGCGAGGCGAAGCGGGCGGTGGAGGCGGGATACTGGCACCTGTGGCGCTATCATCCGCAGCGGGAAGCCGAGGGCAAAACGCCGTTTATACTGGACTCCGAAGAGCCGGAAGAGAGTTTCCGCGACTTTTTACTCGGCGAGGTGCGCTACGCCGCGCTGCACAAAACCACGCCGGATCTGGCGGACGCGCTGTTCCGGAAAACGGAGGACGATGCCCGGGCGCGTTTCAGACAGTATCAGCGGCTGGCGGGGGAGGAGTAGGCTGTCGGTTAGCGATTCACGGCTGCTGCATCACGTTCAGCAGCGTATCCAGCAGGCCGGGAAAACGGGCGTCCAGATCTTCCCGGCGCAGCGAAATCATGTTCTCCCGTCCCTGAGGCCGTTGCCAGATCACACCGCTGTCGCGCAGGACGCGCCAGTGGTGGGTCATGGTGGACTTGGCCACCTCTTCCTGGCGCAGAGCGTTGCAGCTCAGCTCGCTGCCGTCGGCCAGCGTGCGGATGATCTCCAGTCGCAGTGGGTTACCGAGCGCGGAAAGGACATTTTCCAGGCGAATTTGTTCTCGTTCGGGGTGATTGGCGATCATAATAATCCTGTGTCGGCGGTGGCGCGGCGCATGGTAGCCGCAGCCCATATCGGCGGCTGGCGGCTACTATACCCAAACTCCAGTTCTGATACCACGCGCGCCGCCGCAACCTGACCAATCGTAATAATAGCAAAAATAGTTCGAATATACTCGTACAGTTGTACTATGATAGGCGGCAGTTAAATGAACTGCGGATCATTCCGACCGCAGACTGACAGTCAAAATGACTAAGGACGCATCATGCCCCGACCCATCCCCCTCGAACGTTATCGCAACATCGGTATCTCCGCGCATATCGATGCCGGTAAAACCACCACCACCGAGCGCATCCTGTTTTATACCGGGATGAGCCATAAGCTGGGTGAAGTACACGATGGCGCGGCAACCACCGACTGGATGGCGCAGGAGCAGGAGCGCGGGATCACCATTACCTCGGCGGCGGTAAGCTGCTTCTGGCCGGGTATGGACCGCAGCTTCGAGCCGCACCGGATCAATATCATCGACACCCCGGGGCACGTGGATTTCACCATTGAGGTGGAACGTTCCATGCGCGTGCTCGACGGCGCGGTGATGGTGTATGACTCCGTCGGCGGGGTGCAGCCCCAGTCGGAGACCGTCTGGCGCCAGGCGAATAAATACCACGTTCCGCGGCTGGCCTTCGTCAACAAGATGGACCGCCCCGGCGCGGACTTCTTCCGCGTGGTGCAGATGATGATCGACCGCCTGAAGGCTAACCCGGTGCCGATTGTGATCCCCATTGGCGCCGAAGAGCATTTCACCGGCGTCGTCGATCTGGTGAAAATGCGCGCCATCCTGTGGGATGACGCCACCCAGGGCATGACCTTCAGCTATGGGCCTGTCCCTGACGATCTGCTGGCGACGGCCCGCGAGTGGCGGGAGAAAATGGTCTCGGCGGCGGCGGAAGCCAGCGACGCGCTGATGGATAAATACCTGGAAACCGGCGAGCTGGACGAGGCGGAGATCGTTGCCGGTCTGCGCCAGCGCACGGTGAAGGGGGAAATCCAGGCGGTGCTCTGCGGTAGCGCCTTTAAAAACAAAGGCGTGCAGCGCATGCTCGATGCGGTGGTGGAGCTGATGCCGTCGCCGCTGGATATTCCGGCGATACAGGGCGTTGATGAGAAAGGCCAGCCGGCGGAACGCCATCCGAGCGACGATGAGCCGCTGTCGGCGCTGGCGTTCAAACTGATGACCGACCCCTACGTCGGCCAGCTGACCTTTATCCGCGTCTACTCCGGGACGCTGAAGAAAGGCGATGCGGTGTGGAACCCGGTGAAGGGCAAGAAAGAGCGCATCGGGCGTATCGTGCTGATGCAGGCCAACGATCGCCACGAAGTTGACGAACTGCACGCCGGGGATATCGCGGCCTGCGTTGGGCTGAAGGATGTGACCACCGGTGATACGCTGTGCGATCCGGATGCGATCATTACCCTCGAACGGATGGAATTTCCGGAGCCGGTGATTTCGCTGGCCATCGAGCCGAAGACCAAAGCGGATCAGGAGAAAATGGGCATCGCGCTGCAGCGGCTGGCGGCGGAAGATCCGTCGTTCCGTCTGCATACCGATGAAGAGTCCGGCCAGACGATTATCTCCGGTATGGGCGAGCTGCATCTGGAGATCATTGTCGACCGGATGAAGCGCGAGTTTGGCGTTGAGGCCAACATTGGTCGTCCGCAGGTCACCTACCGCGAAACCCTGCGCAAGAAAGTGACGGACGTGGAAGGCAAATTTGTGCGCCAGTCCGGCGGCAAAGGGCAGTACGGGCACGTCGTGCTGACCCTGGAGCCGCTGGAGCCGGGCAGCGGTTTCGTCTTCGAGGACGCCACCAAAGGCGGCGTGGTGCCGCGCGAGTACATCCCTTCCGTGGAGAAAGGGCTGCGCGAAGCGATGGGCACCGGCGTGCTGGCGGGTTATCCGGTGGTTGACGTGAAAGCGACCCTGACCTTTGGGTCGTACCACGACGTGGACTCCTCGGAGATGGCGTTCCGCATGGCGGCGATATTTGGCTTCCGGGAAGGCGCGCGCAAAGCGGATCCGGTGATCCTTGAGCCGGTGATGCACGTCGAGGTGGAGACGCCGGAAGAGTACGCCGGGAATATTATGGGCGATCTTTCTTCCCGTCGCGGGATGGTGCAGGGGATGGAAGAGCGCTTCGGCAGCCAGATCATCCGCGCCGACGTGCCGCTGGCGGAGATGTTTGGTTATTCCACCACGCTGCGTTCGATGTCTCAGGGACGGGCAACCTACAGCATGGAGTTCCACCATTACGCGGAAGCGCCGCGCAATGTGGCGGATGAAATCATCGCCAGCCGCGCGAAAAGTTAAGCAACGTTCCCGGGTGCGACGCGAGGCGTCTTACCCGGGCTACTCTGGTACCAGCGCCCAGGCCCAGTAAGGCGAAGCCGCCACCGGGCAAAAAGGTAAGCACGAACTGGGGACGCAATGCCCGGCGGCGCTGCGCTTGCGCGGGCCTACGGTCAGGCGTCCTCCCCGGTCATCGTTTGTCGCCCGGGTAAGGCGTTAGCCGCAACCCGGGAATGTCAGCCAATCAGACAATATCCTGTGCGTACTGCCACAGCGCCTTCAGCTGCGCCAGCTTCTCTTTATCATCCGCATACTGCTGATACAGCATCTGCAGCTCATCGGCATAGGCTTGCAAAAACTCAGGCGTAAACACCTGACGACGGTGCTCTAACCAGCGCTGCTGCTCATGTTCATCGAGCGTGCCGGGGAAGTTGCGCGCCCGGTAGTTAAACAGCAGGCGTTCGATACGTTTGTCGGCGAAGGTAATATCCAGCGCCGGCAGATTGCGCGGTTCGGTTTCCAGCACGATTTTCATCGCCGCGCGGTCGGCATCGCTAAAGAACCCATTGTAAAGCTGGGCGTCGACGTTTTCGGACGGCACGAACGGCTCGGCTTCGGTATAGACCGCCACCACTTTCTCGCGCACCTGCGGATTCGCCCGCAGCAGCTGGGCATTCTCCAGACAGCGTTGAATAGAGATCCCCAGCCGGTCGGCATCCTGCGGGCGCAGGGTATTGGCCTGAGCCAGCACCGGGCATTTATTGAGATGCACCAGCTTGATCGGCGCCGCCGGCAGATCGCCAAGCTCGGCGCGCGGGGTGTAAAGCCGCTCGCGCAGGGCATCGGCATCGAGCTCCAGCAGCGGCGCCATATCGCCCGCCAGATCGACCATAATCACCGCATTGCGGTTTTCCGGATGCCAGGCCAGGGGCGCCACCAGGCTGGTGTTGCCGCGCGCGGCGCCAAACATGCCGGAGACATGCACCAGCGGTTTCATCTGCGGCACGTCGATGAGCGTCGCCAGCTTGCGCTTATTGCGGTGGCTGTAGAGATAATCAAACAGCCGCGGCTGCTGGGTTTTCACCAGCTTCGCCATGGCGATGGTGGCGTACACATCGGCCATCGCATCATGAGCGTTCTGGTGTTCAATACCGTTGGCGACGGTCAGATGTTCAAGCCGGAAGCTGGGCAAACCCTCGTCATTCTCCGGCCAGGTGATCCCTTCCGGGCGCAGGGCATAGCAAGCGCGCATCACGTCGAGCAGATCCCAGCGCGAGTTATCGTGCTGCCAGCTCCAGGCATAAGGGTCATAGAAGTTGCGATAAAAGATATTCCGCGTCACTTCGTCATCAAAGCGCACGTTGTTATAGCCGACGATACAGGTTTGCGGCACTGTGAACAGATCGTGGATGCGGCGGGCAAACGCGGCCTCGTTATCCCCTTTGGCCAGCGCTTCCTGCGGGGTGATCCCGGTGATCATCACCGCCTGCGGCTGCGGCAGGTAATCGTCAGCAGGCTTGCAGTAAAACACCTCGGGCTCGCCCAGCACGTTCAGCTCCGCGTCGGTGCGGATGGAGGCGAACTGCGCCGGCCGGTCGAGGGAAGGGCTGGTGCCGAAGGTTTCATAATCGTGGAATAAAAATCCGGGCTGGTTGACGCTATCTTGCATAGTCTGTTCATTATCCGTGGTGGCGTGCGACGGGTATGGTAAACGATTTGCCCGGGCATCAGAAGGGTAACGGCAAGCAACATCCTCTGCTGTGTCATATTTTCTTGCAATTAAACCCTGATATGAAACGCGAAGTTCCGTAAAAAGGACGGCGGATCTGTAAATCTAGAGGATATGCCGTTGAAAGGCCGTTTGTTTATTGCTGTATCTTTGCTCGCTTCGAGCGTTTCATGCGCATTTGCCGTCGACTTCCCTGCTACGGTCGCGCCACCGCCTATTCAGGCTGGCTCCTGGGTGCTGATGGATTACACCACCGGTCAGGTCCTGACCGCGGGTAACGAACATCAGCAGCGCAATCCTGCCAGTCTGACCAAACTGATGACCGGCTACGTGGTCGATCGCGCCATCGACAGCCATCGTATCACCTTTGACGACATCGTCACCGTAGGTAAAGACGCCTGGGCGAAGGGCAACCCGGTGTTCGACGGGTCATCCCTGATGTTCTTAAAGCCTGGGGATCGCGTCAGCGTCCGCGACCTCAGCCGTGGGCTGATTGTCGACTCCGGTAACGACGCCTGCGTCGCGCTGGCCGACTATGTCGCCGGCGGCCAGCCGCAGTTTGTCGCCCTGATGAATCAGTATGTCGAAAAACTGCACCTGCGGGACACCCATTTCGAAACCGTCCACGGCCTCGACGCCCCGGGCCAGCACAGTTCGGCCTATGACCTCGCGGTGCTGTCGCGGGCGATTATTCATGGCGAACCTGACGTCTACCATATGTACAGCCAGAAAAGCCTGACGTGGAACGGGATCACCCAGCAAAACCGGAACGGTCTGCTGTGGGATAAAACCATGAACGTCGATGGCCTGAAAACGGGCCACACTTCGGGCGCCGGGTTCAACCTGATCGCCTCGGCGGTGGATGGCCAGCGCCGGCTGATCGCCGTGGTGATGGGGGCGGACAGTCCGAAGGGCCGCGAGCAGCAGGCCGCGAAACTGCTGCACTGGGGGCAGCAGAACTTTGACACCGTGCAGGTGCTGCAGAAAGGCCAGAAGGTCGGCACCGAACGCATCTGGTACGGCGATAAAGAGCAGATTAAGCTCGGCACCGATCAGGATTTCTGGTTAGCGCTGCCGAAGGCGGAAGTGTCGCGGATTAAAGCGAAATATGTGCTGGATAAGAAGGATCTTGAGGCGCCAATCGCCGCCAACCAGCGGGTTGGTGAGATTTCGCTGTATGACGGCGACAAGGTGGTGGGGCACTATCCGCTGGTCACCCTGGAAAGCATCAATAAAGGCGGGGTGTTCTCGCGAATGAGCGATTACCTGCACCACGAGCTGTAACCACGCCAACCGCCTCTTTGCAGGCGGTTTTTTTTCGCCTGTCGCTCATGCTGGCGAGGTGTCTGTTTTTTCAGCAGTGGTGATGGCGACTCTGTGAATTCGCGCACATACTGAGGGGGGATCTCCTGCTAAATTAACTGTATATTCATACAGTCATTTATCCACGAAGGAGGCAAGATGAACTACAGCGTCACCACCCTCGGCAAGAAAACCATTGCCGGTTTCCATCTGGTCGGGCCCTGGGATCAAACGGTCAAGCAGGGGTTTGAGCAACTGATGATGTGGGTTGAGAACCATCAGGTGCCCGCCCGCGAATGGGTTGCCGTGTACTACGATAACCCGGAGGAAGTGCCGGCGGAAAAACTGCGCTGCGCGACGGCGGTCACCGTGGATGAGGATTATGTCATTCCCGCCAACAGCGAAGGGGTGATACTGGCGGCGATTGCCGACGGGGATTACGCCTGCGCCCGCGCGCGGGTGGTGGATTACGATTTCGCCACCCCGTGGATGCAGTTTTTCGACAGCCTGCTGCAGAGCACGACGTATCGCGTGGCCCCCAGGCCCTGTTTTGAGATCTATCTCAACGACGGCAACCACGACGGCTACTGGGATATCGACATGTATGTCCCCGTTGAGCGCGTCGCGTCGTAGCGGTTTACCCCTGTTCCGGACAAGGATTTTTACATTCCCGGCACGCTCCGGGCGAAAAAGCAGTTACAATTGGCCTTTTCGTTTTGCCGGAGAGGGTTGTGCGCGCTGATAAATCACTCAAGCCATTTGAGATCCGCTTGTATCGCCATTATCGGGTGGTGCATGGCGTGCGGATTGCGCTGGCCTTTGTGCTCACTTTTTTGCTGGTGCGGCTGCTGAACGTGCCTGAGGGGACCTGGCCTCTCATCACCCTGGTGGTGGTGATGGGGCCGATCTCCTTCTGGGGCAACGTCGTGCCGCGGGCGTTTCAGCGCATCGGCGGCACGATCCTCGGCTCGGCGCTGGGGCTGGTGGCGCTGAAGCTTGAGCTCATCTCCCTGCCGCTGATGGTCCTCTGGTGCGCGGCGGCGATGTTCCTCTGCGGCTGGCTGGCGCTGGGCAAGAAACCCTATCAGGCCCTGCTGATCGGCATTACCCTGTCGGTGGTGGTAGGGGCGCCGCCCGGCGATATGCATACCGCGCTGTGGCGAAGCGGCGACGTGATCTTCGGCTCGCTGCTGGCGATGCTGTTTACCGGTATCTGGCCGCAGCGGGCGTTCATCCACTGGCGCATCCAGATGGCCAGCTATGTCACCAACTTTAACCGCCTCTACCAGGCCGGCTTCTCGCCAAATCTGGTGGATCGGCCGCGGCTGGAAAAGCATCTCCAGCAGGCGCTGAACGACGTCGTCAAAATGCGCGGGCTGATCACCCCCGCCAGCAAAGAGACGCACATCCAGAAGGCGATCTTCGAGGCTATCCAGACCGTCAGCCGCAACCTCGTCTGCATGCTGGAGCTGCAGATCAACGCCTGGTGGGCCACCCGTCCGGGTCATTTTGTGATGCTCAATGCGCACACCCTGCGGGAGACGCAGCAGATGACCCAGCAGACGCTGTTGGCCATCGCCCACGCCTTGTATGAAGGGAACCCTCAGCCTGTGCGCGCCAACAATGAAAAGCTGAATGAGATCGTCCTCGAACTGCGCCAGCTGATGAAAGAGCAGGGTGACGACAGCCTGGCGGAAACCCCAATTCATGGCTATGTTTGGCTCTCGATTGAACTGGCGCGTCAGCTGGAGCTGCTGTCGCATCTGATCTGCCGCGCGTTGCGCAAATAAGCACCAGATGCACCGGGTAACTGCATGGGTTGTTTCGATTCAGCAGCGTTTAGGGTTATGATAAACGCAAAGGAAAAAACATTGTCATCAGCGACTGCTAGCAGTTATGTTAGCCCTATAACGCAGTCGCTTTACGAATCCGAATCTCAATTATTAGGGGTGTAAAAATGGAAACAACTAAGCCTTCTTTCCAGGACGTACTGGAGTTTGTTCGTCTGTACCGTCGTAAGAACAAACTGCAGCGTGAAATTCAGGACGTTGAGAAAAAGATCCGTGATAACCAGAAGCGCGTTCTGCTGCTGGACAACCTCAGCGACTACATCAAACCGGGCATGAGCGTGGAAGCTATCCAGGGCATCATCGCCAGCATGAAGAGCGATTACGAAGATCGCGTTGATGATTACATCATCAAAAATGCCGAGCTGTCCAAAGAGCGCCGCGACATCTCCAAAAAACTGAAAGTGATGGGCGAAGCCAAAGTCGAAGGCTAATCCCTGCCGGTCCGGCGGCGATCGACGTCGCCGGGCTGTTCTGCTCTACCTCCCCATTCGTCTCTTTTTCTGCAAAACTTTGTCCCGGCAACTGACTCTCCTCACCGACTCTTTGCTATACTGCCCCGCGAAAACGTATTGATATCGGAAGGGTTTCTCTCATCCTGGCCGGGCATCTGACGCAGCGGCGTCAGAGCGATATCTCAACACCTCTCACCTCTCCGACGATCGATTCGCCAGAAGACAAACTCAGGTGCTGACCGGGCGCGACCGAACTCTTCCGCTGCTTTCGCCGACAGGAGTCAACCTCACGTGATTAAGTCATTCTTTGCTGCACTCTCGTTTATCAGCCGCCTGCCGGTTCCGGCGCGGTTATCTCAGGGCCTGGAGATCGAACAGTACCAGCGCAGTATCGTTACCTTTCCGCTGGTCGGTTTACTGCTCGGCGCCATCGCCGGCGCGGTGGTGCTCCTCCTGCAGCCGTGGTGCGGCGTCCCGCTGGCGGCGCTGTTCGGCGTGCTGGCGCTGGCGCTGCTCACCGGCGGATTTCACCTTGACGGGCTGGCTGATACCTGCGACGGCATCTTCTCGGCCCGTACCCGCGATCGGATGCTGGAGATCATGCGCGACAGCCGGCTGGGCACCCACGGCGGACTGGCGCTGATCTTCGTGCTGGTGGCGAAAGTGCTGGTGGTCGGCGAGCTGTTGCTGCGCGATATCCACCCCATTGCCGCGCTGGCGGCGGCCTGCGCCGTCGGTCGCGGAATGGCGGTGCTGCTGATGTATCGTCATCGCTACGCGCGGGAAAAGGGGCTGGGCAATCTGTTTATTGGCAAAGTTAGCCTGCAGCAGACGCTGGTGACGATGGCGATGGGCGTAGCGCTGGCCACCGTCCTGCTGGGGCTACAGGGTCTGCGCGCCGCGCTGATCACCCTGGTGCTGATCTGGGGTCTGGGATGGGCGCTGAAGCGAACCCTCGGTGGGCAGACCGGGGATACTCTCGGGGCAGCGATTGAGCTGGGTGAATTACTCTTTTTACTGGCGCTGCTGTAAGGCCTGGCGCCAACGGTGAGGAACAGAATGGAAACACTTTCTGCGTTACTGGCTGCCATTCCGCAGCCCGATGTGGCGGGCATGGCGCGCGCTCAGCAGCATATTGATGGCCTGCTAAAGCCGCCCGGTAGCCTTGGCCGTCTGGAGACGCTGGCCGTGCAGCTGGCTGGTTTGCCGGGGCTGCAGGGGCAGCTGGCGCTGGCGGAGAAGGCGATAGTGGTCATGTGCGCCGACCATGGCGTCTGGCATGAAGGCGTGACGCCTTCGCCGCAGGTGGTGACGGCCATTCATGCCGGCAATATGGTGCGGGGAAACACCGGCGTCTGCGTGCTGGCGGCGCAGGCCGGGGCCAGGGTGCAGGTGGTGGATGTCGGCATCGATGCCGACCCGCTGCCGGGCCTGATTAACCTCAAGGTGGCCCGCGGTAGCGGGAATATCGCCCGGACGGCGGCGATGAGTCGCCAGCAGGCGGAGCAGGTGCTGCTGGCCAGCATGCATCTCACCCGCCAGCTCGCCGCCGACGGGGTGAAAGTTTTTGGCGTCGGCGAACTGGGAATGGCCAATACCACCCCGGCCGCAGCGGTGATCAGTGTCCTGACGGGCAGCGATCCTGACGCAGTGGTGGGCTGTGGGGCCAATCTGCCGCTGGCGCAGCGGGGCCATAAGGTGGCGGTGGTGCGCCAGGCGATAGCCCTTAACCAGCCGAACCTGGAGGAGGGGCTGGATGTCCTGGCGAAGGTGGGCGGTTACGATCTGGTGGGCATGACCGGGGTGATCCTCGGGGCGGCCTCCTGTGGCCTGCCGGTGGTGCTGGATGGCTTCCTCTCCTATGCCTCTGCCCTGGCGGCGTGTCGCATGGCCCCGACGGCGCATCCTTATCTTATCCCTTCGCACTTGTCGGCGGAGAAAGGGGCGCAGATCGCCCTGGACGCGCTGGGTCTGCGGCCGTATCTCGATATGGACATGCGCCTGGGAGAGGGCAGCGGCGCCGCGCTGGCGATGCACCTGCTGGATGCCGCCAGCGTGATGTACAACCAGATGGGAACGCTGGCGCAGAGCAACATTGTGCTGCCCGATACCGCGCCGTCGTCCTGATGGTAGAGCGCATCGTCTCCACGATGGGGGGACGATGCGCTGCGTTTACAGCGCCTGCTGCCAGACCGCCTGGGGCAGGAGGTAAACCTGCGCCGGGGCGCGCATGCCGTCGGTGACAATATGGCGGATGCCGCTGGCCATCACCGCCAGGGTGACGTCAAAAGCGTTCAGGCTGTCGCCGAAGCCCGCTGTCAGGTTGAGCATCGAACCATTGGCCAGCAGATAGAGGGTTTTGTCGGCCATGCGGTAGGCGTTGATATACGGCATCACCTCTTCCTGAGGGTACTGGCGCAGGTACTCGCCGTCGATCTCTTCCGCCACGTGGCCGACGTTAAGGATAAATACGCCCGCTTTCGCGCGGTCCAGCGCCTGGCGATTAACCACGTTTTTCCCGCCTGTCGCCGTGGCCACCACGTCCGCTGAGGCGATAGCCTCCTGCAAATCCACCACGTGCCAGCCGTCGTAGGCCGCCTGCAGACGACGGGCAGGATCGATCTCCGCCACCATCACCTGGCCGCCAAAGGCTTTTGCCGCCGCCGCGACGCCCTGGCCGACCAGGCCGTAGCCGATCACCAGCACTTTTTTCTCATGCAGGGTGAGATGAGTGGTCTGGAAGAAGGTGTGCCAGGCGGTGAGACCGACCATATGGCGGTTGTGCAGCCCCTCTTTGACCGGCAGATCGTCCCAGTTAAAGATCGGATAGCCTGGCTGAATATCGCCCAGCCGATTGACGCCCGAGCCAGTGGCTTCCAGACCCGCCACGATGTTACCGAACTCGCCGCGCTGGTGGAGCAGGGTGGTGATATCGGCGCCCATCTCGCACAGGTGAGTGGGCTGCCAGGCAATCGCTTTTTCCCATGACTGCTGCCAGTCGGCATCGCTCATATTGCGCCACGCGCAGGCCTCGGCGCCGCGCTCCACCAGCCAGGCCACCACGTCGTCCTGCACGGTGGTGGGGTTACAGGTGGTTAAAAAGACCTGAGCGCCCTTGTCGAGGATCCCCTGCACCAGCGGGATCATTTTCATGTCGAGGTGCATACAGCAGGCCAGGCGCACGCCGCTGAGGTCGGGCAGGGCGGCGACCTGACGCAGGGTACGCGGCATATTCTGGCTGGCCCATGCCACTTCTTTCGCTAAAGAGATTTTATTATTCACTGGGTTATGACCTTCAGTTCGCAAAAGGGGTATCCCCCTGACAGAAAAGGGATTCTATCAGTCCACGCGAGAATTCACAGCCCTGTGCCCTCTGGACGAGATTGCCCACGCTATCCCCCTGTGAAATACAGGGTTGTTAATGTAAGGTTAAAAAAAGAAAATATAAGTAATTCCTATGACCTAAGCGATAAAGCGATGTTGAGTGTCATTTCTGCGGGGCTGTTTTCACGGCTGCGGATTTTCCTTGGGCGCCTGAAGCCGCACGCGCTACCGGTGGCCCGCCGGCATATCGTGCTGGGATCCATTGGCGCCGGCACCGGGCTGGCGGTAACCAGCATGTTCAGCCACTGGCTGCTCGGCGAAGTCAATTTGTGGTTTATTGCCCCCATGGGCGCGTCGGCGGTGCTGTTATTTGGCGTGCCGAGCAGCCCGCTGGCGCAGCCGTGGTCGATTGTCGGCGGTAATGTGCTGTCGGCGCTGATCGGCGTCACGGTGGGCATGCTGGTTCCCCATCCGGCGCTGGCCTGCGGGCTGGCGGCCGCGCTGGCGATCGCCGGGATGTATTTTCTGCGCTGTCTGCATCCCCCCGGCGGCGCGGTGGCTCTGACGGCGATCCTCGGCGGCGCCGGGGTGCACAGCGAAGGCTATCACTTTGTGCTGACGCCGGTGCTGCTCAACTCGCTGATGCTGGCGCTGCTGGCCATCGTGTTTAATAACCTGGTTGGCCGCCGCTATCCGCATCCGCTGGCGGCGGAGGAGGTCAAGCCCCGGGCGGTGCCGCTGGGCATCTCGGTCACCCGGGAGGATATTCACGCCGCGCTGCTGGAAGGCCAGTTCCTCGATATTGATGAAGATGATGTCCAGGAACTGCTGGAGAATATTGAGCAGCAGGCGCGCCAGCGCATCGCGACGGCAGCCTGCCGCTAAAGGGCGCTCTTCGGGCGGCGGGTTACAGATCGCCGGTAAGATACTGCGCGACCCCGCGGCCAAAGCTCCAGTCACCTTTCTGATTACTGATAATCGACACCATCACATCATCGCCGCTCAGACCGCAGTGCTCCGCCAGCTCCTCCTGCAATAGAGCGAAGAAGCGCTGCTTCTGCGCCTCGCTGCGCGGGCTGGTATAGACCCGCACCACCACCAGATCCCGCGTGCGGGTCAGTCCGAGGCCGGTATCGTCAATCACCATATGGTGGGCTTTGTTTTCGTGAACAATCTGGTAGCGGTCGCGTTCCGGTACCTCGAAGGCGCGCAGCACGGCGCGATGGGCGGCATCCAGCAGGGTTCTGATCTCCTGTTCCGTACGGCCTTCAATCAGGTCAAATGTCAGTAATGGCATGCAGGTGTTCCTTATCGTTAGGGAATAATGACGAACTGAACAGGATGCTAGCCGATGCCGTCGCGGGCAAAAACCGCTATAGTTGAATACATTGTTTTTACTGGTGAACAATCACATGAGCGAGAGTCGTCCGGAGAGTTACTGGGCTCATCTGTACTGGCTGACGGTGCTGGAAGAGCAAAAAAGCTATACCCGGGCCGCGGAAAAGCTGGGGATCAGCAAGTCGGCCATCAGCCAGAAAATCAGCGAGCTGGAGCGGGTGACCGGGAAAACCCTGGTCCATCGCACCACCCGCAGCGTCAACCTCAGCGACGACGGACTGCGGCTGGTGGCGGAGCTCAACGAGCCGTTTGGTCAGCTGCGGGAAATTTTCACCGGCGCCTGCGATGAGGGCGGGCCGCTGCGGGGAACGCTGCGCCTGACCGCGCCGGTGGCCTTTTCCCGCCAGCAGCTGGTCCCGGCGATTGCGCCGTTTTTGCATCAGCATCCCCAGCTGCATCTGCAGCTTGAGGTCACCGACCGGCTGGTCTCTCTGGCCAGCGAAGGGTTCGACCTCGCCATCCGCCACTGTCGGCGCGAGGCGCTGCCGGACACCCACGTCGCCTGGCCGCTGTGTCACACCGCGACGCTGATCGTCGCGTCCGCTGACTATATTCGCCGCCATGGCCGCCCGGAGACCCCCGACGATCTGCGCCACCACCAGTGCCTGACCTATCCCCGTGGGCCACAGCGTCCGCAGTGGACGTTCGCCTCCCGCCAGACGCCCGATGAACGGGTGACCATCAACGTGCAGGGGCCCTTCGCCACGAATAACAGCGAGTCGCTACGCGATGCCGTGCTGGCGGGGCTTGGGGTGGCGCTGCTGCCGGATTTCAGCGCCCGGGAGGCCATTGGCCGCGGGCTGGTGCAGGAGCTGCTGCCGGCGTGGCAGCCGGTGGAGGTGTTCGCCGATCGGCTGTATGTCATCCGGCCATATACTCCGCGCGTGTCGCGCGCGGTGGAAACCTTCAGCCGCTACCTGAAAGCGACCTTCAGCGAGCCGCGTCCAGCTCTCGCGCCAGCGCCTCGCTAAAACGGGGAAGCAGATGGCGCTCGCCGGGAAGACGCAGCGCAAGGGTGACGGTTTTGTCGGCGCAATAGACCCGCTCGCTGCCGAGCTGCGCTTCGAAGGCGTTCGCCGCCTGATGTGCCGCGGTAAGATCAGCGTCAATAAGGATCACCGCATGGGCCAGCACCACATGGCCGCGGCCTGCCGCCAGCGGCCGCCAGTACTGGGCGGTGCCAACAATCTTGCGCGCCGCCTCGCCCTCCCCGCAGGCGAGGTTATACCTGCCATCGCAAAAGGAACCGTTTACCGCCCGGGCGTGGCTGGCAACGCCGAAGCGCGCCAGGGTACGCTGCAGCACCGCGCACAGCGAGAGGTAGATGGGTTCGGCGGCCTCGCCGAGCGACTGCTGCACCGGCCAGGCGAGACTAAGGTTGATAATGCCCGGCCCCTGGGGCACCAGACCGCCCCCGGAGCGGCGAAGCCATACCGGCCAGCCGCGCGCGGCAAAATGCGCGCTGACCGCCGGCAGGTCCGCAAACTGACGATAGCTCCCGGGCACCACAAATCCCTGCGGCGCCTGCCAGAGTTGGGCGACGGCCTCCCCGGCGCTGGCTTTGGCAAACAGCGGCTGTTCCGCTTGGGTGGGGTCCTCGCAAAACTGCAGCGCCAGCGAGGAGGGGGTAAAACGGCGAGGCCAGCAGTCGGCCAGGGACAACAGAGACATGCATTCTCCTTACCGGAGGGCGCGGGTCACGCCCCCCGCAGGTGGGTCAGTGGACGGTCTGTTTTTTCATCAGCAGGGCGGTGAGCGCCGACAGCAGGCATCCCGCGGTCAGATAGAGGGCCACGCTGTGCCATGAACCGCCGGAGAAGGTGACCAGCGCCGCGGCGATAAACGGCGTAAAGCCGCCGCCGACCACGCTCGCCACCTGGTAGCCGACGCCGGCGCCGCTATAGCGATAGCTGGCGCCGAACAGCTCGGTAAACATCGGCTGCTGGACGCAGACCACCATATCATGGGCGATATTGGCCAGCATCAGGGCGAAGAACAGGATCCAGAAGACGGACTGACTCTCCATCGCCATAAAGAAAGGAAACCCGCTCAGGGTACCGATCAGCGCCCCGGTGATATAGATCCGCCGACGGCCATAGCGGTCAGCCAGCCAGGCGAAGCAGGGGATAGTCAGGCAGCTAAGCCCGCCCACCAGCAGGCCGATGTTGAGAAACAGTTCGCGCGGCAGACCGAGGTTTTGCGTGGAGTAACTGAGGGCGAAGGCGGTGACGATATACATCGTCAGCAGCTCGCACAGCCGCAGCGCAATAATCAATAAAAACGCCCCCGGATGGCGGAGCAGCGCTTCCACCACCGGCAATCGCTTCTTCTTTGGCTGAAGGTTGGCCTGGCTCTGCTGTGCTTCAAATTCCTGCGATTCCGCCATGCCGTTACGGATCCATAGCGCAATAAGGACCAGCACCACGCTGAACAGGAACGGTAAGCGCCAGCCCCAGCTGAGGAACTGCTCGTCGGTGGTCAGGCTGCTGATCAGCGAGACCAGCCCGGTCGAGAGCAGCAGGCCGACGCCGTAGCCCACCTGCACCCCACTGCTGTAAAAGGCTTTTTTTCCCTTCGGGGCGTTCTCCACCGAAAGCAGTGCCGCGCCGCCCCATTCCCCGCCGACGGCAAACCCCTGAACCGCCCGCAGGAACACCAGCAGCGCCGGCGCCCACCAGCCGATCTGGCTGAACGAGGGGAGCAGGCCGATGCAGGCGGTGGCGATACCCATCATCCAGACGGTCATCATCAGCATCCGTTTGCGCCCGAGGCGGTCGCCAAAGTGGCCAAAGATAATCCCGCCGAGCGGGCGAAAAAGAAACCCGACGCCGAAAGTGGCAAAGGCGGCAAGTGTTCCCATCGCCGGGCCGATCTGCGGGAAAAATTCGCGGTTGAACACCAGCGCGGCGGTAATGCCGTAGAGAAGAAAATCGTACCAGTCGACCACCGCGCCGGCAAAACTGCCCCATGCCGCCCGCCGGGCGCGAAGCAATGAATCTGGCGCCTCGACGGTCTGCACGCTTATTGTTGAATCCATACCCTGTCCTGTCAGTCACGTAATTTGTCGTTATTGGAATGAGACGCTTTTACTATTGCGTCTGCTCTGAGACTACCGCGCAGCGGCCCAGGAGGAAAGTAGTTTGCCTGCTAAGCGGGGAGATGGTGCAAAAAAGAAGCGACGAGAAAGGCGGGCTAAATCACACCCTGTACTAAACATTCTGGCAATTTGCCAGCCAGCTTATACTTTTAATTAAATCAACGGATAACAAAGAGGGACACCTTTTAAGAATTGACGTAAATGGTTTACACTTAACATGTCTCCTTCTCTGGAATGGTGAGTTAAATGCGTCTACTTCTTGCAGTGTTATTTTGTTCTGTCATGTTGCCTTCTGCTTATGCTGAAAAACTGCCTGCGCCGACAGGAAAACCTGTACTGACCATTTCCGGAAAAATCGGGAATACGAACGTCGGTGACAAGGCCGTTTTTGACCTCGCGGCGCTGGAAAAACTGGGGATGAAGACGGTGGAAACCACCACACCCTGGTACACCGGTAAGGTTCGTTTTGAGGGTATTCCCCTTAATAAACTCATGGATTTAGTCGGTGCTAAGGGCAAATCCGCCCGCGTGTTGGCGCTTAACGACTATACCACCATTATTCCGATTGATGATTTTTATAAATTCCCGGTCATTATGGCGTTAAAAATGAACGGCGAATATATGCGTGTTCGCGATAAAGGTCCATTATTTATCGTCTACCCTTACGACAGCAGCGCTGAATTACAAAACCAGATCTATTATTCCCGATCGGCCTGGCAAGTTTCTAAGATTATTATAGAGTAAGGGTTGGATCTTGAATCGAATACTCACGGCTATTATTTTGTCGTTATTTATTGTTACCGGATATATTACTTATCTGGTGCATGAGCGACAGAGTGAGTTGCAAAAATTTACCCGCTATACAGACTCGTGGTCAATGTCGCAGATGGTGTCGGAATATATGCGACTGGAGTCTCGTCTGGCGGGAATGGCGATCGGGGCCGAAGGGGCGGACCACGATGAGGTGCGCCTGCGCCTGGAGATCATGATGAGCCAGATCGAACTCCTGCAGCAGGGCGATCTGGGTAAATTTATTAATAAAAGCGAACAGCGGAAGACGGTAGTCGCGACGCTGATTCGTAATCTTCATCTGCTTGATAAACAAGTTGATACCATGACGCCGGAGCAGGTCAAACAGATCCTGCCGGTGTTGAGTGAACTGGATGGCCCCCTGACCTCAATGGCCGCCGCTACCCTGACGCAAGATATTAATATTGTTAATATCACGCATGATAAAATCCAGCATCTTTATTATATCTATTCGGTGATCTCCATTCTGCTGATCGCCATGTGTATTACTCTCGGTCTGCTGATGCTCCGGCAGAATAATAACCTGCGTCGCGCCCATGTGCGCATGAAGACGCTGGCCAACGATTTGCAGGCCTCGAAAGAGAAGCTGCAGGTGCAGAACCGCCGACTGCAGTACGATGCCTACCATGATTCGCTGACCGGTATGCCGAATCGTCTCTCTTTCTGGCAGCGGCTGCAGGAGATTGTCAACCAGGTGCGTCCCTATCAGGGTTGCGCGGTGGTGATGCTGTTCGACCTCGACAGCTTTAAGGATGTGAACGATACCCTCGGCCATGATGCTGGCGATAAGCTGCTGCAGGATCTGGCCAGCCGTCTCTCTTTTTTCCGCAAAACCTCCGAGACGCTGTATCGCCTTGGCGGCGATGAGTTCGCGATGCTCTCTTACGATCTGACAGAAGAGATGGCTCTCGAGCGCGCCAATGTTATCCGGGAGAAGATCAGCCAGCCCTATCAGATCTACGATGCGCAGATTAATATCGACGCCTGCATCGGGATCGTTATCTCTGACGGCGAAAGCCGGACCGATTATCTGTACAAGTGTGCCGACCTTGCGCTGTACGAGGCAAAAAAAGAGGGTAGCGGTCATGTGCAAATTTTCCGGCCGGGCATGCTGCAGCGCCTGCAGGAGAATAAATCGTTCGAAGATGACCTGCTGCAGGCGCTGGCCCATGACGAATTTAAAGTCTACTACCAGCCGATCGCCGACACCGTCACGCGTGAAATCTACGGCTATGAAGCGCTGGTTCGCTGGTTCCATCCCGTGCGCGGCGCTGTGCCGCCGACGGTGTTTATTCCCGTCGCGGAGAAAATCGGCCTGATCAATACCCTCGGCGAGTGGGTGCTGAAAACCGCCTGCGCCGAAGCGGCCAGTTGGGCGACGCCGCTAAAAGTCTCGGTCAACGTTTCGCCGATTCAACTGATGAACACGTCGTTGACCGATACCATTATCGGCGTGCTGCAGCAGACCGGCCTCGATCCGCGACGCCTGGATCTGGAGATCACCGAGTCGGACGTGTTCAATGAGAATACCCGTTCGCTGGAAATTCTCAGCCAGCTGCGCGAGCAGGGCATTCAGATTTCCATTGATGACTTTGGTACCGGCTATTCTTCTCTGTCGCGTTTAAGCTACTTCCCGTTCGATAAAATCAAAATTGACCGCTCGTTTGTTATCAATATTCCGGAGCAAAAAGACGATTTGGATATCGTTCGCCTGATTATCAGTATGGGAAAGAGTCTGCATATGCGTATTGTGGCGGAAGGCGTGGAAACCGAAGAGCAGTTGACCTCGCTGCAGGCGCTGGGGTGCGACCTAGTCCAGGGGTATTTAATCGGCAAGCCGAGTCCGCTGCGCTAACAAATTTTTAACGCGTTTATTTTTATTCTCCCGGGCGATTTCAGGATCCTGAAATCGCCTTTTTTATTTTACCGCGTCGCTAATCCCTGAGAGGTATAAAAAGGAGTAGACGGTAAAATCAGCAACAAAATAATATCCTTAGCCTTTAAAAGGGGTATATGATATGCATCATAAAGGCTATTTCTGACCGTCGCATTTGAGACGGTAAAGTGAGGCACAATCATGCAGCGAATCATTATTCCCACCCATTACGTTCACACCCGCAGCACGCCGCTGTGGACCAAAGAGACCGCCCCGGCCTCTATCTGGCGTCGCCATCTGGATGCTGGCACCCGGCAGGGCGTCTATCCTCGTCTCTCGGTGATGCAGGGGGCGATCCGCTATCTCGGCTATGCAGATGAAACCAGCCCTGATCCTGTTGAAACCCTGACCATTGAAGCCGGGCAGTTTGGCGTTTTTCCGCCGGAGAAATGGCACTGTATTGAGGCGCTCAGCGAGGACACGGTTTTTAATGTCGACTTTTACGTTGATCCGAAAATTCTCATCGAGGGATAACCAGAGATGAACAGTGAAAATAAAGGCTATGCCTTGGCGGTAGAGAACGGCCAGCTTCACGAAAAACGTGAAAAAATATATCTCAAACCGATGGCGCTTTATATTCCGCAGCACGCGGTGGAGGCGGTAAATAGTCTACTGAATGATCTGCCGGGTGGTAACGAAGAAGGGGAGTGGGTGTTAACCGTCACCAATAATAATAACGGCGTCTCGGTTGATAAAACCTTTTCCTCACTGGCGGCGCTGCGCGACCCGCTCACCGCCGCTGATGCGGTGAAGGATCTGATCAATATCGTTCGCGGCTACGAGTCCGATGAAGAGACCAACGTTTGCGGCTGGTAAGCCCGCTACTCTTCCGCCGGATGGCGACCGTCACCTAATATCATCTGGCCGACCAGCCACTCCCGCAGAGCGATAATATCCGCGCGCTGCGCCGCTGCCTCGGTGGTGACCAGGTAGTAGCAGGCGCCCGGTAATGCACAGCTAAACGGCGCGGACAACACCCCGCGCTGCAGCAGATCCCGCGCCAGCAGTTCGCTGGCGATCACCACCCCCTGGCCGGCCACCGCCGCCTGCAGGGCATGGGTCTCATCGCTGAAGGTTAACCCCGCATCAATATTCAGCGTCGACGGCCCATAGCGGCGGCGCCAGTTCTCCCAGTTTGGCGAGTCGGCCGGCACGCGGCGGTTGGCGACGTGAAACAACGTCACCCGCTGCAGATCTTCATGCCGGGCGAGGCCCAGCGACGGGCTGGCGACCACGATAAAACGATCTTCATACAGCAGCGTGCAGCACAGGTTCGGCTCCGGCGTTTCACGATAGCGAATCGCGGCGTCCACGGTACCCAGTTGCAGATCCACCCGTTCGACGCTGGTGTGCAGACGCAGGTCGATAGCCGGAAAGCGGGCGGTAAAGTCCGCCAGCCGTGGCACCAGCCAGTGGGTGAGAAAATTGGAGGTGGTGGTGACAGTTAAGGATGGCGGCTGACGGGCATGAGCGATCTGGACGACGGCTTGCTCCAGGGCGCTAAAGGCGCGCTGCGTGGCGGCGTAGAGGATCTCGCCATCGGCAGTCAGGCTAACGCCCTGTGCGCTGCGTTCGCACACCCGGCACGCCAGCACCGACTCCAGCAGTTTAATCTGATGGCTGACTGCCGTCGCGCTGACGCCGAGCGCCTCGGCGGCCTGTTTAAAACTGCGGTGGCGGGCGACGGCATGAAAGGCGCGCAGCGCCCCCAGCGGCGGTAGACGGGGTGTTCTCATGGCTGAGTTTTTCTCATCTATGGCTGAAAACTATGCGTTTGTGTAAGGCAATATAGTGGCGCTAGGCTACGGGCATGTAAAGACAATGGCATGAATTAAATTCATGCTAGCTGGCATGTCAGGAGTCAATTATGCACGTTGTAAGCCGCTACACCGCCGCGGACGCGGCGGGGATGATCGAGCCTCGTGGCCGCGCCATCGCCCTGAGCGTGGCTTTTGCCGCCGGAGTCTTGCTGTTAAACATGGTTCCCGTTATCGGAGTGACCGGCGCGCTGAGTCTGCTGACGGCGCTAATCGCCGCCTTCGGCGCCGGGTGGGGATCCACACGCGGGCAGTCCTGGCTTTATCGCTCGCCCCTGGCGGCGACGCGCTGGGCCTTTCTGCTATCAGCGGCCGGCTGGCTGCTGGCGCTGGTGGCCTGGTATGGCGGGCAGGACTGGTCCGCCATGCTGCCGGGCGTGGCGTGCGGCGGGGCGGGGGCGGCTGTCGCCTGGCGGATTGCGGCGGGACGGTCGGTGCAGTGTGGGCCCAGAGTCGATGGCGCAACGGTGCTGAGCGTGGTCGTGGTCATCGTGGCGACGCTATTGGCCCAACACACTGCCGGGGCCGGGGCCGGGCGCAGCGGCGTGTGCTTCGCCTTCGCCGTGCTGCTGGACCTGTCGCTGCTCGGCGCGCTGATCGTGCGTATCAGACAGCAGGAGAGTGCAGCGTAAGTGAGTCCGGGAGGCAAATGAAACGAGACGGGGTAACTCACCCGGCGTGGTGACAAATTTCTTCTACACTGTTACAGGCATCACATTCCTGTGCGGTCGGCACTCCTGCCGGCCGCCGTCGGCATTCAGCCCAGGCTCGGGCCTGCAGGCTGGTTATCCTGAAAGAGGAGTCTGTAATATGGCATTTGTCACCACCCAAGACGGCGTCAACATTTACTTCAAAGACTGGGGTCCAAAGGAAGCTCAGCCGATTGTCTTTCATCACGGCTGGCCCCTGAGCGCCGACGACTGGGATAACCAGATGTTGTTTTTCCTTGCCGAAGGTTTTCGGGTCATTGCTATCGACCGTCGGGGGCATGGCCGCTCCGATCAGGTTAGCGAGGGGCACGATATGGACCATTACGCGGCGGACGTTTCGGCGGTAGTGGAACATCTGGATCTGCACAATGCGGTCCACGTCGGGCACTCCACCGGCGGCGGCCAGGTCGCCCGCTACGTCGCCCGCTACGGCCAGCCGCAGGGCCGGGTGGCAAAAGCGGTATTGATCAGCGCCGTCCCGCCGCTGATGGTGAAAACCGAGCAGAATCCGGGCGGTACGCCGATCGAGGTATTTGACGGTTTCCGCAAAGCGCTGGCGGCGAACCGCGCCCAGTTCTATCTCGACGTCGCCTCTGGCCCGTTCTATGGCTTCAATCGTGACGGGGCAGAAGTGTCGCAGGGGACGATCCAGAATTGGTGGCGACAGGGAATGATCGGCAGCGCCAAGGCCCATTATGAAGGCATCAAGGCGTTTTCAGAGACCGACCAGACGGAAGACCTTAAGTCGATCACCTTGCCGGTGCTGGTGTTGCAGGGGGATGACGACCAGGTGGTTCCCTATAAAAATGCGGCCATCCTGCAGGACAAGCTGCTGCCAAACAGCCAGCTGATCATTTATCCTGGCTTCCCGCACGGGATGCATACCACCCACGCCGATACCATCAACGCCGATCTGCTGGCGTTTATCCGCGCCTGATCTTCCCCCTTTGCCGGGCAGAATGCCGTTAATGGCATTCCGCCAGCGCCCTGGCCGCCAGTCGCCGGGGGGCGCTGGTTGACGAGCAGGGGAAATCTGCTTAACTCATGGGATACCTGACGACTATTTTCCCCTGGCAGGATAAAACGCCGGGTTTCTCTGTAGAAACCCGGCGGAATTCTGCGCAAGAGACAAGAGAGAGACAATGAAATTAGCCGGACTTCATCCCGACGAGCAGCGTCGCCTGCAATCGCTACGCTCTTCCGGGCTGTTGAATAGCGGAAAAGAAGAACGCTTCGATCGCCTGACCAGGCTTGCCCGTTCGCTGTATAACCTGCCGGTGGCGTCCATCAGTCTGGTGGGGGAAGATCTCCTGCATATTAAGTCCTGTGCCGGTCTCGATGTGGACACGGTGCCGAGAGATATTTCATTTTGCGCCCATACCATCCTGCAAACCGACCCGCTTATCGTCAACGACATGCAGCAGGACGAGCGCTTTCACGATAACCCGCTGGTCATTGCGGCGCCGTTTATCCGCTTTTACGCCGGGTATCCGGTGCAACTGCCGGATGGCGCGACCGTTGGATCGTTCTGTCTGATGGATCACCAGCCGCGTTCATTTTCCGCCCATGAAATGCAGATCTTAAGCGATCTGGCGGCGATCGTGGAGGATGAGTTCAAGGTGCTGGATGCGGCAACCTCGGATGAGCTGACGGGACTGTTTAATCGCCGGGGATTCCTCACCCTGGCCGAGTATGCCCTGCTGACGGCCCAGCGCCGCCATGAGCCGGTAAGCCTTGCCTTTGTCGACCTCGATCGCTTCAAGCACATCAACGATACCTGGGGACATGAAGAGGGCGACCGCGCGCTGATCGCCATCGCCGATTTGATGAAAGCGGCCTTCCGTGAGTCCGATATCCTCGCCAGGCAGGGTGGGGACGAATTTATCATTCTGTTCGCCAATACCAGCCGCCACGACGCCGCGACAGCGATGGAGACGCTCAGTCACAACGTGGCCCGTTTCAATCAGCAGGCGGCCAACCCCTGGCAGCTGGCGTTCTCCTGGGGCTGCGTCGAGTACGATCCCGCCAGCCACCCCAGTCTCAACGCGCTGGTGGCCACCGCTGACCGGCTGATGTACCAGGCGAAGCAGAAGCAGGGTCGCGAGCGTCGCTAACCTGGCGTGGAGGTGTTCTGCAGGTACCGCTGCGCCTGCTGCCGCTTCTGCGCATAGCTGCTGAGCAGCGCCTGCTGTGATTTGCCTTCGTTATCGTAAAACAGACCGCCTTCGTCGGCGATAAAGCGATAATGCTGTTCCAGTTGGTTTAGCACCCAGTCGATGCGTTGCAGGGTGAGTAAGGTACACGACTGGCCATGCAGATCGTCTTCGATATCCAGCACGTGGGAGCGGAAAGCCTCCACGGCAAATAACCGGCTCAGCGCGGCTGGGTCCGCCAGCGCCGACGCCCAGCGCGCCGTTATCTGCTGAAAATGGGCCTGCACCTGCGGGGCGGCCCGCCGGGCGCGGAGCCAGGCGAGCTTGCGCTGGTAGCTTTCGAGCGCCAGCCGCTTTAGATCGCGATAGTGCGCCAGCTGCTGCTCCGCGCCGGGAACCTGGGTCATCAGCCAGCTAAAAAAGAAGCGGGTCTCAAAGCGCTCGACAAAGTGGAACAGCGGATCGGCCAGACCGTTGCTGTTGAATTCCCTGAGCGGATCGAAGGGATACATGTAGCCAAAATCGAACAGCCACAGCTGCTCCTGATGGTCCACCAGCAGATTTCCACGACAGAGATCCCACTCCATCAGCCCCTGTTCCTCACAGGCTTCCAGGGTCGTAAATAGCTGGGCGATCAGCGGCGGGGTCAACTGGTGGATCAGCTCGCCATCGATCCACGGTGAGAGCAGGATGCCGAGGCGATAATCGGCATACAGCGTCGGAACGATGTGGGTGAAGCGCGGGGCGGTGACCGGGTTATCCTTCAGCCGCTGCAACGCCTGCCGGCGCTGCACTTCATTTAAAAACGACAGCTGGCCGTTGAGGTTGGCGACGCCGGCGACGGCGCGTCGTTTTTTTAAATTGTACTCCTTGCCGGCGATGCGCAGCCGGTAAACCTCGCCGGTCAGTCCCGAGCCGTATACCTGCACTACATAGGGTGAATCGGGGCCCAGCGCGGCGAGGGTTTCGGGTGGCAGCGGGCAGTGGCTGACGTCGCCGACGATAAGGGGTTCTCCGCTGCGATCGAACGCCTGCTGTTGCTGTTGTCTGAGGTTCATGGTGCCTCCGGGTATAACGTTAGACAGCGTGGATAATCCACGCTATCTCACCCGCAAGCGGCAGAGAATTCATCCTACTGGCGGGGGCTTTTTCAGGCTGAGCTGGGAGGCGTTCACGGAGGATACTCGGGGCGTAGGAAGGCGGCAGGGAAGGGCGTTGCACCTGAGCAAATCTGGCCTTCGCGCTACCGCTGATATCCCTCCGGCGCAACCCGGATACGGAAGCTGCGCCGCATTTTGTTTATCTGATTCGCCATAATCTTTTGAACCACAAAAAACGTTTTCTATCATCGGTCTTCTTACGACGAAATCAGTTCTCGCCTACACACAATGCTTCCTGACCTGCGAGAAGTATCCGATGTATCAGGATGGTTGCCGTTTTACAGGTCATCACACCGCTGAAAACTGGGATCTGTCCTTCGATGGATGACGGTTTATTACGCTAAGGAAATCACCATGAATCTGATGAGGAATTGTGCACAATCCACCCTGAATGTTATATTAAAATATAATATTCGGAGGTCCTCTATGTACAAAACTCGCCTGAAAAGGGTTGGCGGATCCATCATGCTGGCGGTTCCTCCCGCCGTGCTGAAAGCGCTGGAGCTGTCGACAGACAGCGAAGTGGGTATGACTATAGATAATGGCTGCCTGATTATTGAACCGCAGAAACGGCCCCATTATTCGCTTGAGGAACTGTTGGCGCAGTGTGATCCGCGCGCCGAAATGAGCGAAGAGGATCGGGAATGGATTGATGCGCCTGCGGTGGGCAAGGAGATCATGTAAATGGACAGAGGGGAAATCTGGCTTGTTTCACTGGATCCGATTGCTGGCCACGAGCAAAGTGGAAAACGTCCGGTACTCATTGTATCGAAGGCATCGTTTAACAAGCTGACCCGACTACCGGTCGTGGTTCCCGTCACCAGCGGCGGACACTTTGCACGTACAGCAGGTTTCACGGTTTCACTGGAAGAAGCGGGGACCAAAACAACAGGTGTTATTCGCTGCGACCAGCCCAGAACTATCGATATGGCGGCCCGGAACGGCAAGCGTCTGGAACGCATACCTGACGCCGTTATCAATGAGGTGCTTGCCAGGCTGGATGCGATTCTCAGTTAACGTCAGCGACGCAAAAAAGCAAAAAGCCTGCTTGAAAGCAGGCTTTTTAAATGTGGCTCCTCTGACTGGACTCGAACCAGTGACATACGGATTAACAGTCCGCCGTTCTACCGACTGAACTACAGAGGAATCGTGTGGAGTCGTATCTTAGCGGCGAAAAATCTTTTGTCAAACATCAATTCGCCTGTTCAGGTGCAACTGCCGCTTCCATCAACAATTTGTTGTCATTTCCGACAATTATTCAGGAAAAATACTTTGCAGGATATCCATTTCTCAATCATCATTTGAAATGTTGTTTCAACATCTCTCACTAAGGTCTCTCTTGAACGTCACCTCCGCCGTACGCCAGGCTGTCGAACGGACATCCTGGTTTAAAAAACGTCAGCGTTATCGTGTGCTGTACTGGCGCGAAATCAGCCCTCTCGCTGTCCCCATTTTGCTGGAAAATGCCTGTGTGCTGTTGATGGGGGTATTGAGCACCTTCCTTGTCAGCTGGCTGGGAAAAGAGGCCATGGCCGGGGTGGGGCTGGCCGATAGCTTTAACATGGTGATCATGTCGTTCTTTGCCGCCATCGATCTTGGTACCACGGTGGTGGTGGCTTTTAGCCTTGGCAAGCGCGATCGGCGGCGGGCGAGAGCGGCCGCGCGTCAGTCGCTGGCCATTATGACGCTGTTTTCCATTTTACTGGCGGGAGTGATCCATGCCTTTGGTCAGGAGATTATTGATTTTGTTGCCGGTGACGCCACTGCGCAGGTCAAGGCGCTCGCGCTGACCTATCTGGAGCTGACGGCGCTGAGCTATCCGGCGGCGGCGATAGCGCTGATCGGTAGCGGTGCACTGCGCGGCGCCGGAACCACCAAAATCCCGCTGCTGATCAACGGCGGGATGAATATCCTCAACATCTTAATCAGCAGCGTGCTCATCTATGGCATCTTCTCCTGGCCGGGGCTGGGGTTTGTCGGCGCCGGTCTTGGGCTGACCATTGCCCGCTATATTGGCGCCGTGGCGACTATATGGGTGCTGATGGTGGGACTCAATCCGGCGCTGCGGTTGTCGCTGAAGAGCTACTTTAAACCCTTTAACTTCGCCATTATCTGGGAGGTGATGGGGATCGGCATCCCGGCCAGTATCGAATCGGTCCTGTTCAATGGCGGCAAGCTGCTGACCCAGATGTTTGTCGCCGGGATGGGCACCAACGTTATCGCCGGCAACTTTATCGCTTTTTCAGTGGCCTCGCTGATTAACCTGCCGGGCAACGCCCTCGGCTCCGCCTCGACGATCATCACCGGCAAGCGACTGGGGAAAGGGCAGATTGGTCAGGCTGAATTCCAGGCCTGGCACGTGTTCTGGCTGTCGACGATCATTCTGACGCTGATCGCCTGGGGTAGCGCCCCGTTCGCCGGTCTTATTGCCTCGTTCTATACCCATGAAGATGACGTGAAAGAGGTGGTGAAGCAGTTGCTGTGGCTCAACGCCCTGTTTATGCCAATCTGGTCGCTGTCGTGGACCTTACCCTGCGCGTTTAAGGGGGCCCGCGACGTACGCTATACCATGTGGGTGTCGATGCTGGGGATGTGGGGCTGCCGGGTGGTGGCGGGCTATACGCTGGGTATCGTGCTGGGGATGGGCGTGATTGGCGTGTGGTTAGGGATGGTGCTCGACTGGGCGGTGCGCGGCGTACTGTTTTACTTCCGCATGGTGAGCGGTCGCTGGCTGTGGAAGTACCCGCGCGTGAAGGCCACGTCGGAGGAAACCTGAGCCGTTTGCGGGGATGAACGCCATTTTTTGCGCAAAGTGAAGAATAATTCGGCAAACGATTCATTTTATTGAAAACAGGCTTTGACAGCGCCGGGCGTCATCGATAATATGCGCCCCGTTCACACGATTCCTCTGTAGTTCAGTCGGTAGAACGGCGGACTGTTAATCCGTATGTCACTGGTTCGAGTCCAGTCAGAGGAGCCAAATTTAAGAAGCCTGCTTTCGAGCAGGCTTTTTGCTTTTCAGCATCTTTTGGCCGTATAAAAAGTATCAGCTCATAATGGCTTCCAGTCGGGTCAGCACTTCATTCACAATATCGTTCATTCATTGCAAAAATTGAAAGTGGGGAGCGTAGGCTGGACATCATCGAGTTGGTCTATGTGGCACAGCTGTTGGATATCGATCCGGCTCCATTGCTGGAAAAAGTGATAAAAAAGGTGCGGGCACTTTAAGCAGTGGCTGTATATTATCTTTTTGGATTGTTACACCGCCGTTCTACCCTACGCTACAAAACAAACTCATAGTGCGACCCGTCCGGGAGCTCAACATCAAGCCGCAGCTTACCACCCGCCGCTTCAACATAACGCTTAAGGGTAGAGAGCTTCAGGTCGCGGCCCGGTTTTTCCATTCCTGCAACGGTAGGCTGTTTTATGCCTAAATCCTGAGCCATTTCTACCTGGGTCTTCTGCACCTTCTCACGTAGTTCGGCAAGATGAATATTAAGCAGGATATCCTTAGCAATAGCCTGAGCTTCGGCAACGACATCCGGTTTTTCATCTATAAGAAGCTGTTCCAGCGTTCTGCCCATCGCGTTACTCCTTCTCTTTCAATCTGTTAAGCCAGTTCGTGAATTCCCGATCTGCGACCGCGAGCATCTCATGGTAAAACCGTTTTTCATTGCCGACCTTATTTCCGGCACAAAGCACAATGCCGGTACGGGCCGGGTCAAAAGCAAAAAACGCCCGTATTGGAATGCCCCGGCTCTGAACACGCAACTCTTTCATGTTGCTGTAGCGGGAACCTCTGATCGTATCGGCATAAGGTCTGGACAAACCCGGCCCCTTTTCCCGCAAGACCAACAGCGCTGCCAGCACGCTGGCCCGATCGATATCATTGAGCGAGGTAAACCAGCGATCAAACATATCCGTTGTTTTAATCGTCCACACGGGACCTCCAGGTTAATATAGGTTAAATACTATATAGTTGTAAAGCTATAAGGGTAATAATGAAGCGATGGAATGAGGGATTCATGCGCCGTTACTGCAATGCTGAAGACGCATTCGGGTATTTCTGTGCATAACATGCAAGGTGTTCACCGTTTTACGAGCTGTGCCGAGAAACCCGATCAGGGATTGATGCAGTGTGAAGAGTGACCTTAGCTGCAACGCAGCCTGACATTTTCAAAGGTATTGTCGGTAACGGGACGACCAGCCTGGAATCAGGCCGCTTCTTGCAGGTCATGAAGCGTAAGGGCAACCCCGGGGGCCATTTGTTGCGTGGGCAAAATCACTCGATGAACGCAAAAAAGAAGCCAGCGACAGGAATAAAGTGCTTCCTTACCCTCTGGAAGTCAGTTGTATGTGTCACTATGTCTTTGACTATCCCAGTGCCCCACAAAAAGCCGGTACAAATTTTGTTATTACATTGCGCTTAACCAAAGCCGAACGTGAATCTGGAAGTTACAGAAGGACCGCGCCGGAACAAAGAGAGGGCGTCGCACAGCAGTGTTACGATGTCCCTGTTTTCAGTCGCGACGGCAAAGGGAAAAATAATGATGAGTGTGAATGGTCGCACCATACTCAAAAACCAGGACATTATTGGCTATGAATCGACCGAGTCTTCTTCAGTAGATCGCCTTGAAAAGGCCCAGAATAATATTGTCCGGTTTATGGCTTACAAAATAAAAATGAGCATCTTCAGCGCTAAATGACTCTGCTCGCCGGTGGGTATATCGCTACACACTGACGATCCCCTGCGGGGAACGCCAGCGTGTTTCCTTTCTATCCCTGCATCACCGGTTAACGGAACGGCGGCTCGTTGAAGGTGCGTAGCTTACGCGAGTGCATGTGATCCCCCTCGGCGCGCAGCAGGTCGATCGCCCGGATGCCTATCTGCAGATGCTCGGAGATGGCGCCCTCGTAGAAGCGGTTGGCCTGGCCCGGTAGCTTGATTTCACCGTGCAGCGGTTTGTCCGAGACGCAGAGCAGCGTGCCGTAGGGCACGCGGAAGCGATACCCCTGGGCGGCGATGGTCGCGCTCTCCATATCGATAGCCACCGCGCGGCTGAGATTAAAGCGCAGCGCCGAAGCAGAATAGCGCAGCTCCCAGTTACGGTCGTCGGTGGTCACCACCGTTCCGGTACGCAGCCGCTGCTTCACTTCCTCGCCGGGCATCCCGCTCACCTGCTTGGTGGCGTCATACAGCGCACGCTGCACTTCGGCAATGCTGGGGATCGGAATATCCGGCGGCAGTACCGCATCCAGCACATGATCGTCACGCAGATAGGCGTGGGCCAGCACATAGTCGCCGATAGTCTGGCTTTCGCGCAGGCCGCCGCAGTGGCCAATCATCAGCCAGACATCGGGGCGCAGTACCGCCAGATGGTCACAAATGGTTTTGGCGTTGGCCGGGCCGACGCCAATGTTAATCAGCGTGATCCCCTTGCCGTCGTGGGTGATCAAATGCCAGGCCGGCATCTGATGCTTTTTCCACGCCAGATCGGAAATAGCCTGTTCAGGCGCTTCCGTTTCCGCGGTGATCCAGATCCCGCCGGCGCAGGAGAGGGCGATATAGGGGCTGTCGGGATCGAGGATCTGGCTGCAGCCCCAGCTGACGAACTCATCCACATAGCGGGTATAGTTGGTGAACAGCACGTAGGGCTGGAAGTGTTCCGCCGGCGTGCCGGTGTAGTGTCGCAGACGCGCCAGCGAAAAATCGACGCGGCGGGCGTCAAAGTGTGACAGCGGATAGAACTCGGTAGGGTGGAACAGGCCATCCGCGGTCTCATCGCCAATCTGTGACAGCTCGGTGGTGGGAAAATAGCGCGTCAGACCAGCGCTCATCGAGCGGTCGAGGGTCAGGGTGGAGCCATCTATCACATAAGGATAGGGGATCTCATGCTGCGACAGCTCGACGCTGATATGCGCGCCATAATCCTGATACAGCAGGGTCAGCTGTTCCAGCAAATAGCTGCGGAACAGTTTCGGATTCGTAATGGTGGTGGTATAGCAACCGGCATGGGTAAAACGCCCCCAGGCGCGCGTTTTGAGGGCCTTATGGTCGGCGCCGTCCCAGGAGACCGACAGCTGCGGATAGACAAAAAGGCCTTCCGCACGGGCTTCGGTATCAGGGAGCGTATTATGGTCGATATAGTCGCCGATGGCCTTGCGTAACGCCGTGACCGAGGCTTCATAGCGCGCTTCCAGCTCGGCAAGCGCTTGTTCCGGGGTCAGACTGGCGGCCTTGTGATTCATTATTCGCTCCTTATTTCAGGTCTGCTGACATTCCCGATAGTATGTCACAGCGCGAAAAGGACGAAGGGGAATTTATATATCGGATGCGAAGATACTGAGACCATAACTGGCTAAGGCCTGACGTGCTCTTTATCCGCCGAGGTTGGCCCAGCGCTCACTGCTATAATGGGTGGCTTTGAGGATCTTCAACGTCTGCGCCGGGTTATTATTCAGACAATAACGAGCATTGGCCAGCGGAGTGAGTTTATCGCCTTCCTGCAGGAGGAGGCGACAGGCTTCAATTTCAGCAATCATCTCCAGCGCACCGCTCTGCAGCACGACGCAGCAGGGGCTGGTCATTGAATTTTTTCGTACTTTTTTTACCCACCACTCCATCTATATCTTCCTGTCCTGTTTATGTCCCTGCCGATAATTCATGTTTCCTCAAGGTCTGACAATAAGATTATCCCCTTGGTTTATACAGTGTTTAAAAATACGCGACCGAACGTTGATCTCATCGGTAGGTTTTTTTTCGCCAAACATGAATGATCTGCCGGGTTTAATTTCCCGGAACCGATGACTATGCTGAGAAGCAGACTGTGAAAATAGCCTGTCAGGAATAGGGCAGATGAGTTCGGCTACGCGAAAAATATAAGAGGGAGCGTCATGAAGCATGTTTTACGCCACTGGCGAACGTCGGGCGCCGTGATTGGCTCACTGCTAAAAAAAGGGATCATTGCGCTACTGGTGCTGCTGGTGGTCTTTCTCGCCGGGCGGATCTATGAGTCCCAGCGTGGCCCGGCCCTGCATCGCTGGCATACCTGGAGCGCCAACGAGATGTCGGCCGAAGCGATCGACCAGGCGACCTTTGCCCAGTATCTGGCGCGGGAGAAGACGATTTTCGCCGATCTCCAGCGCGAGGTGACAGAGGCTTTGCCGGAAGAAGATAAAACCCCGGTCAACCGCTTTTATCGTCACAGCCGGGTCTGGCCGGGGCAGTTTAAGCAGGACTGGAATCGTTCTTTTGTGCTGTTGCCGCAGGGCAAGCCGCGCGGCAGCGTGGTGTTGCTCCATGGCCTGACCGATTCGCCCTACAGCGTGCGCTATCTGGCGCAACTCTGGCAGCAGCGGGGTTATGTGGCGGTGGTGCCGCGTTTGCCGGGGCACGGCACCGCGCCGGGAGCATTAACGGCGGTGGACTGGGAGACCTGGCTGGCGGCGACGCGTCTGGCGGTGCGCGAAGCGACGCGCCTGGCCGGGGCGGACGTACCGCTGCATCTGGTCGGCTACTCTAACGGCGGCGCACTGGCGCTCAAGTATGCTCTCGATAGCCTGGAGGACAGTCACTTGCGCCAGCCCCAGCAGATTATTCTGCTGTCGCCGATGATCGGCGTGACCGCGTTTGCCCGTTTCGCTGGCCTCGCCGGGCTGCCGTCCATCTTCCCGGCGTTCGCCCGTGCGGCCTGGCTGAACGTGGCGCCTGAGTTTAATCCCTTCAAGTACAACTCCTTTCCGGTCAAGGCGGCAAGACAGTCCTGGTTATTGAGCCAGGCGCTGCAGCAGCAGATTATCCGCGCGTCCCGTCAGGGCGAGCTGAAAGCGCTGCCGCCGGTCCTGACCTTTCAGTCGGTGATGGATTCCACGGTCAGCACCCGCGCGGTGGTGGAGTCCCTGTATCGCTACCTGCCGGACAACGGCAGCGAGCTGGTGGTGTTCGACATTAACCAGGCGGCGGATCTCCGGGTCCTGTTTCGTCCCGCGCTCTATGCGGCAGTCAATACGCTGCTGCCCCCGGCGCCGCGGGCCTATACCACCACGGTGGTGACCAACGCGACGGCGCACACGCTGCAGACCATCGCCCGTACCACGCTGGCGCAGGAGCGGGATGAGCATCGTTATCCGTTGCATCTCGCCTGGCCGGCGGATATGTACTCTCTGTCGCATGTGGCGGTGCCGTTTCCCCTGAGCGACTCGCTGTATGGTCGCGAGCCGGACGAGAAGAACCGCTACGGCATCAGCCTGGGCACCATTTCACTGCGTGGGGAAACCGGAACGCTGAGCGTGGGGCTGGAGACGTTAATGCGCGTCACCTCCAATCCTTTCTTTCCGTGGATGCTGGCGCGCGTCGATGAGCACATCACCTGCGGCGAGCAGGCGGCGGTGACGGCCTGCCTGAAAGCGCAGGCCAGAGCAGAGGCGTTAAAACAGGATCAGGTGCAGAACGGTACGCAGCAGGATGCCGACGATCGCCGCGGGGACGACAAAGCGAAACAGGCGGACAAACCGTGAGCTGATGCCGAGAAAAATACCGATACCGGGGAGGTCAAAGGTCTGGATCAGCAGGCCTGCCGAGGCGTTGACCTGGCTGACGGTCACTTTGCCCTGCTGGATCAGCTCAGAAATGACGCCAAAGTAGGCGGTGCCCCCGGCGACGCACTTCACCAGCGCCGGCAGAACAAAGTTCTGCGGGATATGCAGCCAGCCAAGTACCGGCTTCAGCGCCTGCTGTAGCAGGTCAATAGCCCCGGCGCCCTGCAGCAGTCCGACAATGGTTAATGACAAGATCAGCATCGGGACTGCGCCGAGCGCCAGGCGGATGGCGTCGGAGCCGGCGCTGTTGATCACCGCCAGAATGCCCTGGCTGTTTTGCTCGGCGTTAGGTAACGCTTCCGCGCGGGGATTCTCGGCGACCGATAAGCGCCGTCCGGTGACGTGCCAGGCGACGGCCGCCGCGCACAGCCCGCCGATCACCGAGATAACGATCGAGGCCAGCCAGTGCAGACCAAAAGGGGTGAGGGGATAAAAGACGTTGCCTTGCCCCATGGCGAACACCATGGCCAGCGTGGCGGCCATTTGCCGGTCCGAGACGCCGCGTTTGTCCATAATCGACAGCGTCGCAAGCGGGGCGGCGAAGCTGACAAAGTTAATCTGGATCAGGGCGAAGGCGCTCATCCCGGTTAAGCCGAAGGGCTTCAGCAGCGGGGCAACCCAGCGAACAATCACATCGAGGATGCCGCGGACCTCCAGATATTTCATGATGATCAGCATGATCACCATAATCGGCAACAGCGTATACAGTGCAACGTCAACGGATGATTTACCCGCCGCCATAATGATGCTTATGACATCCATTTACTTTTTTACCACTCGCAAAGGCATCGGTTCGCGTCATCATAATCCCGTGGGGAAGGAAATGATATGCCTTGATCCTCTAGGGATCCGGCGCCGCACGGGCGCCGGGAGAAGAGGATTACTGGCCGATGCTGACCAGCGTGCGGCCGCGAATCGTGTTGCTGAGAAAATCTGCGGCATACGCTGGCGCCTGCTCCAGCGTGATTTCGGTGGCCGCCTGCTGGTAGTAGCTTTCCGGCAGAAGCTGGGCCAGACGCTGCCAGACGGCGTCGCGTTCAGCGGTAGGCACCATCACCGAGTCCACCCCCTGCAGGCGCACGTTGCGCAGAATAAACGGCATCACGGTGGTCGGCAGATCGAAGCCCCCGGCCAGACCGCAGGCGGCGACGCAGCCGCGGTATTGCGTCTGCGCCAGCACTTTGGCCAGCATCGTGCCGCCTACGGTATCCACCGCGCCCGCCCACAGCTGTTTCTCCAGCGGACGGGTCTCCGCGAAGTCGCTGCGCGGCAGGATCGCATCGGCGCCCAGCTGACGCAGGTAATCGTGCGTCGATTCCCGGCCCGATACCGCCGTCACCCGGTAGCCCAGCGCTTTCAGCAACACCACGGCGGTGGTGCCGACCCCGCCGCTGGCGCCGGTGACCAGGATATCCCCGCTTTCCGGAGTGACGCCCGCACTGACGAGGGCATCCACGCACAGCATTGCGGTAAAGCCGGCGGTGCCGATGATCATCGCCTGGCGCGCGCTGAGCGCCGCCGGCTGGGCAACCAGCCAGTCGCCTTTGACGCAGGCTTCGGTGGCCAGGCCACCCCAGTGATTTTCGCCTACGCCCCAGCCGGTGAGGATCACGGACTGACCGGGAACAAAGCGCGGATCGCGGCTTTCACTCACCCGTCCCGCAAAATCGATGCCAGGCACCATCGGGAACTGACGGATGATTTTGCCTTTGCCGGTGATCGCCAGGGCATCTTTATAGTTGAGACTCGACCAGTCGATAGCGACCCGAACGTCGCCTTCGGCAAGGGCGGGCAGGTCGATCGCTTTGACGGCGGCGACGGTGCGGTTGTCGATCTGGTCCAGAACTAATGCTTTCATGACAGAGTATTCCTCGTCGGAAGGGGGTTATCGGCGCTAACGCCGTCCTGTGCAGGTGTTTTTGTTGTCATACTGTGCGCAAAAAATTCCCAGTACTGGTGAAGCGGTGCGGCGGACTGGCACAGCCTGGCGCGCATCACCGCGCCTTCCCAGCCGATCCAGAACACCTGGGCTAGCGCGTCCGGTGAGGCGTCGCGGGCGATCGCTCCGGCAGCCTGCGCCTCGTGCAGGCAGCGGGCCACGCGCGACTCCCATGCCGTCAGGATCGCTTTTAATCGCCCGGGAAAGGTGTCGGGTAACAGCGGGGCTTCCTGCAGCAGGTTGCCCACCAGGCAGCCGCGGCGAAACTGGTATTTCTCCATCCCCTGGCCGGCATGACGCACAAAAGCCGCCATCCGTTCCAGCGGCGGCACGGCGTCGTCCAGCAGGCATTTATCTAATTTATGCGCAAAAAAGTCGCCATAGGCGCCAAGCACGGCCAGGCCAAAGGCCTCTTTGCTTTTAAAGCAGTGATAAAACGATCCCTTGGGCACATCAATATTCCTGATAACGGCCTCGATACCCGCCGCGAGATAGCCCGTTTCAGTCAGCACTTCAAGGCCTGAGCGAATCAGCGCCTGGCGCGTATCGTCAAACTGGCGATCGACCTTGGGTGGACGGCCGCGGCGGGGCTTCAGGATGGCGGAGGTATCGGGATTCATGATTTAGACCGTGTGGTTTAATTGTCGGTCAGGGTACGCCCAAACCCGGGATGGGGCAAGCGCAGCGTGGCGGAGGAGAGGGATGTCGAACAACCTGGGTCAGGAAGGCGGCCTGGCATGAACATTTTCTGGCACTGTACGGTTATCACCGTTGTTTTCGGCAGAGAAATATGACTCTGCGAATTCTATTAGGTTGCCTGGTAATATCCGTATTCGAAATACGATAAGAAGAACTAATAATATAAAGAATATATTGATCCGTGATCACGATGAGATGGCATAGACAAGCGCCAGAGATGCCTTCATTACGCTGCCGCAGACGCGGATTGTCAATTATTTGCAGACGATGGCGGATTGACAAAGGCGGTACGATAAAACACATTGTCACCCCTGGTTCGGCATGAGGCGCACCGTAGTTTAAATAACATCGCCATCATACCGAGATTGCTGACCTCTATTATCGGCGTCTGAATCAATAATCCGGCGATGAAACAACACCTGCAAGGAAAGGAATAAAAGCGTGATGTACAGAATGAGTATTGCCGTCAGAGGAGGGGGCGAATGTCGCTAATTACTATTGTGTTGGTCTTTATGATGGCCATCGTCGTGACCGTGTTCGTGTCTCATCTTCTGCCCGTTAAGGTGCCGCTGCCGCTGATCCAGATCGCCGCAGGCGCCGCGCTGGCCGCCGGCGGATTTCAGGTCGATTTCGATCCGCATATCTTTTTGCTGCTGTTTATCCCGCCGCTGCTTTTCCTCGACGGCTGGCGGATCCCCAAAGACGCCTTTTTCAGGGATATGAAGCCGATTCTGTCGCTGGCGATAGGCCTGGTGATGGTGACGATCCTCGGCATTGGCCTGTTTATACACTGGCTGATCCCGGCTATCACCGTGGCCGCGGGGTTCGCCCTTGCGGCTATTCTGTCACCCACCGATCCGGTGGCGGTATCGGCAATGACCGCCAGCTCGCCGCTTCCCTCAAGGATGGCGCATATTCTCGAAGGGGAGTCGCTGTTAAACGATGCTTCAGGCCTTGTCGCCTTTAACTTCGCCATCGCCGCGGTGCTGACCGGCAGCTTCTCCCCGGGAGACGCGGTGGTGAAGTTTTTCCTGATGGCGTTTGGGGGGATCCTAAGTGGCCTCGTGGTGGTGTGGGTCACCGGCAAGTGCAACAACTTTCTCGTGCGCCGCACCCGCGAGGAGCCGGCAATTCAGATCCTGATAAGCCTGCTTATCCCCTTCGCTGCCTATCTGCTGGCCGAGGCGTTCCATGTCTCAGGCATTCTTGCTGCGGTGGCCGCCGGCATTGCGATGCACTATGAGCAGCTGTCGGGTCCCCGACTACCGGCGACGCGTATGAAAAGCAGCGCGGTGTGGACCATGCTGCAGACGACCCTCAACGGCATGATTTTTCTCATGCTGGGCGAGCAGCTGCCGCGCATGCTGAAGACGCTTCCTGCGGTGGCCAGTCAGGCCGGCGTCTCGTCTCCCTGGTATCTGCTGCTGTACGCGGTGGCCATCACGCTGGCGCTTGGCCTGATGCGCTTTGCCTGGGTATGGCTGTCGATGACCCTGACGATTTTCCGCCGTAAGCGCCGGGGCAAGGCTATCACTATTCGTCCGCGATTCAGCATCATGGCCGTCATGGCGCTGGCGGGAGTAAAAGGTTCCGTCACCCTGGCCGGTATCCTGACGTTACCGGTGATGCTGGCGGATGGCTCGCCGTTTCCGGGGCGGGAACTGCTGATCTTTCTCTCAATGGCGGTGATCCTGATGTCGCTCATCGTGGCGGCTGTCGGCCTGCCGTACATGACCCAGTATCTTGCCGATGATTTACCCCATGACACCGGGAAGGACAATATCGGTGCGGTGATGACCGAAGTGGCGATTAACCGCCTGAATGCGCTGCTGGACGAGCCGGTGGACGATCCGAATGAGCAGGCTTTGCGGGTCGATGCGGGCAATATGCTGCTGGAAACGTACCAGCGGCGGCTGCACTATAACGACAGTGACGAGGAGCAGGACGTCGGGCTGGAGCTGGCGAAGCGCGCCAGGCTGGAGAAGTATATGCAAAGAGAGGTCATTATCGCCCAGCGCCAGGAGCTGTTCCGACTGCGGCGCGCCCATAACATCAGTGATACGACCTTTTATGAAGTGCTGCGGGAGATAGATCTGAAGGAAGAAAGCTTGCGCTAACAAACATGGGCTGTGGCCCCGAGCGTAAGCGCTGGAAAGGGGCTGGTTCGCCTTCCGGAAGAGGTGTTCTGCCGCCGTATAAAACAAAGCCTGCTGGGAAGCAGGCTTTTTTTATCTTGGCGGCCTGGACTGGCGAACAGTGGCGGATGGGGTGAGTTGCCCTGAAACCAAACCCTAGGCTCCATCTATCCGGGGAAGCCGCTTTTCGCCCGTCTTACTGAGGTGTGACACCTGCAATGCTTGACCTGGCGGGACGCGATGTCACGACTGAGTGAGGTGAGGGGGAGAGAATGCCTTGATTCTTAACTATTTATTCTTTTCAGCTATTGAAAGTCAATAAGGTTATTTGTTTTTAATGTGGGTAATGCATAAAAGTGAGGTAACGCCAAAAAGAATTTTATCGATGTGCTTTTATGAAGGATATTATTATGCCGGAAGCGGGTGAATTGTATCTCTTGCCGAAAAGAGAAAATAACTGGCATTTAAATAATGTCGTCAATGAATTGCGTCGCGTTCGCCAGGCGTGGCGCGATGAGCACGCGAAGAATAATTATCGTAATAAACGGAGTTTACCTTCCCGGGAAAGCGTTAATTCCGTCGCGGATACATTGATAAAAGTGCTTTATCCGATGCGCTTAGGCGACGTGGACTTACGCAAAGAGGGGGAGGATTATTACGTCGGCCATTTGCTCGGCACGGCGCTGGACAGGCTCACCGAAGAAGCGCTTCTGGAACTCTATTATCAGTCGGATGAGCAGGCGGAAAATGAGGTCCTGTTGCAGGAGGCGGTCAGACGCGTTCAGCAGTTTGCCAACCGTTTACCGGTGATTCGTCAGCGTCTTGACGGTGATATCCTCGCCGCTTATCAGGGCGATCCCTCCGCGCGCAGCATGGATGATGTGCTGCTCTGCTACCCGGGAATTCATGCGGTGATGCACTATCGGCTGGCCCATGAGCTGCATCAGCTCGACCTTCCGCTGCTGGCGCGCATCATCACGGAAAAGGCGCATAGCCAGACCGGTATCGATATTCATCCCGGTGCGCAGATTGATGATGGATTCTTTATCGATCACGGAACTGGCGTGGTTATTGGTGAAACCGCCATCGTCGGTAAACGAGTGCGTATTTATCAAGCCGTCACCCTGGGGGCCAAACGTTTTCTCGTCGGTGAGGATGGACAATTGCAAAAGAATTATCCTCGCCATCCTATTATTGAAGATGACGTTGTGATTTATGCCGGTGCGACAATACTTGGGAGAATTACCATCGGGGCGCGCTCCAGCATCGGAGGAAATATCTGGCTAACCCGTGATGTGCCACCGGACAGTAATGTCCAACAGGCGCGAATTCAGCAGAGGCATTTCAGCGACGGCGACGGTATTTAATCATTACAAGAATAAAAGAAACCTACCGTTCCCGTACCACTAAAATAGCAGCGTGATCATTATTATGAATTTACTTGAAACGATTGGCGCGACGCCTTTAATAGCCTTGCCCTCTTTTACTGCAGAATTATCGGGTGTCACACTGCTGGCGAAAGCTGAATTTATGAATCCCAGCGGCTCGGTGAAAGACCGCGCGGCAAAAGCGATGGTACTGGACGGTATTGCGCGGGGATTATTGACGCCGGATAAAACTATTATTGATGCGACCAGCGGTAATACCGGAATTGCTTACGCGATGATCGGCGCCGCGCTGGGGTATCACGTTCGGCTGTATCTCCCGCAGAATACCAGTCCGGAGCGTAAAAAAATAATTCGTCAGTATGGCGCCACGATTGTGGAGACTGATCCGCTTGAAGGTTCCGATGGCGCTCTTCTTGAAGTTCAGGCCCAGGTCGCCGCACACCCGGAGCGCTATTTTTATCCCGACCAGTATAACAATCCCGTTAATCCGCAAACGCATTTCGCGACCACCGGGAAAGAGATCTGGGAGCAGAGCGGAAAGCAAGTCACCCATTTTGTCGCCGGGATGGGTACGTCAGGCAGTTTTGTCGGCACCGCCCGACGGCTGAAATTCGAGGATCCGCGGGTGAAAACCCTCGCCGTGCAGCCCGCTTCGCCATTCCATGGCATTGAAGGGACTAAGCATATGGGCAGCAGCATTAAACCCGGCATTCTCGACGAAACCCTGTTTGATGATGTGATTTCCGTCACCACCGAGGAGGCCTATGCGAGCGCGCGACGCCTCGCCCGGCGGGACGGCATTTTTGTCGGTATTTCATCTGGCGCCAATGTTGCCGCCGCCGCACGGCTGGCCCGCACGCTGCCGGCTGGTTCGGTGGTGGTCACGCTGCTGTGCGATGTGGGCTCCCGCTATTTGACCGACCCTTTCTGGAATGAAACTCATGATTGAATTGACTCGCGAAATCGCCAGACAGATTGGCGCTGAAGGGGAAAAGACCTATCCCAATGAATGCTGTGGTGCGCTTTTTGGCCATTTATCTGCGCAGGGCGATGGCCGCGTGACGGCGATTTTCCCCATCGTCAACGCGCGGGAATCGGAAGAGCAGTACCACCGCTTTGTTATCACCGCCGACGACGCCTTGCGGGCGGAGCGTGCTGCGCTGGCGGACGGTGTGGATGTCATCGGCTATTACCATTCGCACCCCGATCATCCGGCCATTCCATCGGAATTTGACCGTGAACATGCGCTGCCGTTTTACGCCTACATCATCGTGGCGGTCGCGCAGCGGCAGGCGGGGGCGCTGACCAGCTGGCGGCTCACGCAGGACCGTCTGCGCTTTTTGCAGGAGGAAGTGCACATC
>NZ_PIOG01000177.1:0-476 GCF_002810545.1 Klebsiella sp. A-Nf5
TCCGGGTTTTCCGGCGCAATGGCAATGGCCCGGCGAAACGCCGTTTCCGCCTGCGCTTTATCCGCCTCGCTCGTCAGCGTCAGGACGGCCGTGGCCAGCGTCAGATCGCCACGGTCCGGCATCCAGGCCAGATAGTCCATCATTTTGGGTAATGCTTTCGCTTCCCGTTCACGATAGCCCAGCGCCTGCTGCCAGAGCGCATCCGCAGCTTCAGCATCTTCTTCATTCCAGCCAAGCGGCAGCACCGCCAGCGTTTTTTTCTGCGCGAGAAATTGCTCGGTGATGTTGTGCTGATTCAACGGCCCCCCACGCAGCGCTATCTGAATAAAACGGGCATGGCGGTTATAGAGAAAATCGGTCCAGGCGGGCATTTCCAGCTGATTCATACTCTGCCAGCGCCGCTGGTTTTGTTCGCCAAAAGGCACCTTGCATAGCGTAATACCGATGACAAAAACAATCTGCGCCACGGCGACGGC
>NZ_PIOG01000288.1:0-474 GCF_002810545.1 Klebsiella sp. A-Nf5
GCAAGACTGGCCGCTACGTTCGGGAAGAACTCTCCCAGGCTGATAAAGCCCGCATGCTGGCGCAGGAGATGACAAGCAGCATGTTGCCGGCGATCATGGATGCATTGCAGGTCGAGCAGAAGCACTACACCTTCCCTCTTAACCGACGCTATCAGGATCACATCCATTCACCTGATGGACTGCGTGAACTGGCGAAAAGCTCAATGGTGATGAAGCTGCTCCGCGAACTCGATGCTGACGGGCATGATGTGTCCGGCGCCGCCGCAGAGGTCACGGCCATGCTCAGCTACATTGTTGGTATCGGCGCCGTACTGCGCGAAATAGAGACGCATGCTCAGTACGTGATGGCTAAGGCCAAAGGTTACTGAGGTTGCTGGCGCAGGGAAGCGCCTTAAAAAGCATGATGCGTAACCTATTCATATCTATTGATATCGCGTTTTTATTGCTTTGCTCATCTTGCAACCAACAATACCT
>NZ_PIOG01000076.1:0-39202 GCF_002810545.1 Klebsiella sp. A-Nf5
CTGAGCGCGGAGCAAGTGGCGCGACTGGACAGCGCCAGCGCCTGAGTCAACCCCTCTCCCCGGCGGGGAGAGGGAGAAGGGCAATAAAGCGGCTCCGTGCCTGATGCCATCGCCCGGTGGCGCTGCGCTTACCGGGCCTACGCGGTGTGCTCCTGTGAGAGGCCCCGGTAGGCCGGGTAAGGCGTAGCCGCCACCCGGCACTAAAGCGGCTCCGTACCTGATGCCATCGCCCGGTGGCGCTGCGCTTACCGGGCCTGGGAGGTGTGATCCTGTGAGAGGCCCGGTAGGCCGGGTAAGGCGCCAGCCGCCACCCGGCGAAATGACGGGTGTGGTGCCTGAAAGCGTGCCCGGCGACGCCCCTTTATTCCTGATGGCGGGTGACGTTGAGGATCTTCGCGCTCGCGCCGACCGGGAAATTACTCAAGGCGCCAAAATCGCTGCCCTGATAGCCCATGATCTTACCGTCGGTGCGCATCTGCTGCAGATCGATCAGGATCACCCCCAGTGTGGGAATGATTTTCTCCCGCCAGACGAACAGATAGAGCTCCTCCGCCACCTGCACATAGTGGCAGCGATCGACATCCGCCAGCCCCTTTTCCACGCCATCCAGACATTGCCAGGCGTAAAAATTATCGTTGAGATAAATATGCTCATAACGCTCGGTCGGACTGTAGGTGTACTGATTACGCATCCCGACCAACGCAGTGGTAAAGCCTGGCAGCGGCCCCGGCTGCTCATCCAGGCGGGCAAAAACAAACCGTGCTTCTACCGCGGTTAGCGGTAGGCCTTGCTCCACCCGGCTGAAGGCGTCCAGCCGCGCGGCGGCTTCGTCCGGCAGCTGGCCGTAGACCAGGGTGGCATTGCGCTGCGTCAGGTTGCATACCGCGCTGATGCTGGCGTTATCGTGCTCCGGGTCAAGGAAGTCGATGAACAGAATATCGGGGCGCAGGGCGGTCGCCCGCCAGGGGGCGCGCTTGCCGTTCCAGCTTAGCGTCTGCTCATCTTCGATAACCAGCTGCTGCGGTTCGCTCCCGGCGACATAAAAGGTAAAGCTTTCGCCGACGGGCAGGTTGGTGGTGGGGAGTAAATTACCGTGCGGGGCAAAACCATCGGCCAGCGCACCGACCTGGATAAATACGGCTTCTGAAGTCATAGGGGCTCCTGAACAGAGTAGGGCGTTAGGTAAACGCCAGAGTGGGAACATCGACGATACTGGAACCGCCGTCGGCGACCAGGGTGGCGCCGCTGATGATGGCGGCCTGTGGCGAACAGAGAAAATGGCAGGCCTGCGCTATCTCTTCCGGGCTGGCGGGACGGCGCAGCGGAACGTCGCGACAGACCCGCTGATAGGCTTCGGTAAGCGACAGCCCTTCCGCCTGCATCAGCGGGATCATCTCTTCATCCGCCATCGGGGTGGTGACCCAGCCGGGACAGATGGCATTGGCGCGGACGCCCTGTGGGCCGTAATCGCGAGCCACGGAGCGCATCAGGCCGATCAGGGCGTGTTTAGCGGTGACGTAGCCGCAGGCCTGCGGCCCGGCAGCCAGCGAGGCGATGGAGGCGACAAACAGCACATTGCCGCGGCGGGCAATCAGCGAAGGCAGACAGGCGCGAACGCTGGCGAACGCGCTGGTGAGATTGCCGTCCAGCGCCTCGCGCCACTGGCTGTCGCTGGTCTCGGCGGCGGGGCTGTTGCCCATCCCGCCGGCGCTGCAGATCAGCACATCGATCCCGCCAGCCTGGTCGAGGATTGCCGGCAACAGCCGCTGGCGCCACACCTCGCCATCGGCGGCATTGCCCACCAGCGCCGTGGCGCCGCTCTCAGCGGCGACAGCCTGCAACGGCGCCTCGCGTCGTCCGGTAATAAACACCCGGTCGCCCGCGGCGCGCATCAGCCGCGCGCAGGCGGCGCCAATTCCGCTTCCGCCGCCGGTGATCACCACGACTCTCGCCATCCGCACTCTCCTGTAATGAGGTTTCCGATTACCTTAAAAAGCGCGCCAGGTCCCGGCTATCGCCCGGAAGAACGATAGCCGGGCGGCTAATGGCGCCCGCTCAAAGGGGGCTGCTCACATTATTTTGGCAACAGCAGGTCAGGCGTCATCACAGGATTACGCCGCGGCGAAAGTTAATGGGCATCCTGTTAAGGGTATAAGTGAAAAAAAACAGAAATCCATCGTTCTTAAGGATGAGAGAGAGAGGTGTATGGGATAGCTTTTTTTTATCGCCAATGGAATGTAGTTAGGGTGTTAATATTTTTTGTTTATGTTTTAACGCATCCACGGTAAAGCATGGCAAGCGCATTTTTTAAATGCTATATATAACAATGCATTGATTAAAATTTTGTAACGGCTATCACATTGTTAATATGTTAATGATTGTGTTACTTAAATGTGAAATGTATGCTTCATTCATCGGTAGTTATTCATGTGTCACGTACCATCATCTCGACGGGGAGGCCCTATCATGTCTGCTTTGTTAAAAGCCAGCCGTAATGATGCGATAATAGCCCGTTGTTTACAGACTATATCCCAGTTAATTCCACTGACTTCCGCGGTTTTTTATCGAGTAAATAATCGCTTAAAACCCGAAAACTATATATTGCATAATATTTCTGATAATACGCATCAACAATATCTGGAAAACTTCCAGCCGCTGGATCCGCTTCTGCCGTCGTACTTTAGCCACCAGAACACCACCGTGGCGGCGATGACGCCGCGGCTCTGCGACCGCAACCGCCATTACTATCATGAATTTATGTTGCCGAATAACGTGCGCGACATGACCGAGATCTTTATTCGCCGCGATCGGCGGATCATCGCCGGTATCTCGCTGATGCGTGACGTGCCTTTCTCCAGCGAAGAGCGCCAGCGGGCTCAGGCGGTGCTGCCGCTGGTGGAGCTGGCTATTCGCGACTGTCTGCAGGAAGAAGATGACCTGCCCGTCATCCTGACGGCGAAAGAGCGGGAAATCGTCGGCATGGTGCGCGAAGGCGCCAGCAATAAGCTGATTGCCCGCCAGCTGGATATCTCGCTCTCGACGGTAAAAACGCACCTGCGCAACATTTTCGCCAAGACCGAAGTCGTCAATCGTACCGAACTGGTTTCCCGAACCTGGATGCCGGCCGCTCAGCGCACGCTGCATCTGTGATCTGACTTTCGCATCCCGCGCGCGCCGTGGCAGCACGGCGTTTTCCTGATACGTTGATCCCTAAAGTCCCAGTACGGGACTTTTTCTTTACTTAGTCCCGAAATGGGACTGGTCTCTGCACATGAAGATAATCTCAGTGAAAACCTTAAATAAGCGGGTGATATTCAACATTAAGGGAAATGATGACCGGTTAACCGTAGCCGTTGCTTATCCGCGGGGATGGATGTTCGTTAAGTTTATCGGGACGCATAAGGAATATGACGTGATAAACGCTGAGACGATTGAGAGGACGTAAATGATGAATGTTAAACCTATCCGCACTGAACAAGATTACGAAGCCGCGCTAAGCGCCGTTGAACTTTTTTTTGATAATGAGCCAGCGCCTGATTCGCCGACTTCATGCGCAGTTCGGCATCCCCCTTGAGAGCCTGATCGGCGCGTGATCGCGCGGGCATTCGGTTCACTCATGCATCCACTGGCTTATCGCCTGATTAACCATCGCCAGCACGCTGAGCAGCAGCATCCGCTGCTGCGCTTCCAGCTTCAGATAACGGCGCAGCGGCGGCATCTTGCAGACCACCTCGCTGGCGGCCCACGGCTCAATGCAGCAGCGCCAGCAGTTATCGCCGAAAGTCAGCGAAAAGCGGCGGTAGTCCAGCTCACTTAAGGTTTGCTGGAGATTGGGAAAACCGTTGAGATAGCCGGCGAGTTCCTCGCTGCCTTTGCCGCCGATAAAGCGGATCGGCTGGCGTTTCCACCAGCCGGATTGATGGGCACGAATTTTACCGCGAGCGGGCCGGGTCACCGGCCCCTCGACGACAAACTCGCAGCTGTGAATGCTGGCCATAAACAGCCGCTTCTGACGCACGCTGAAGGTAATGGCGGTGGCGTCGTTCAACCGCAGCAATGCGCTGCGCTCGCTCAGCTTTTCGCACGGCCAGCCCGCCAGATCGCGCTGCACCGCGTTCATTAACGGCGTCTCAAACCAGGGGACGGAGGACATCTGGCGTCATCTCCCCGCGGGTCTGTTTTTCGTAGTTGCTGATGGCGCGCTCAACCACCTCTTCCACTACCAGCGGCTTGAACGGATTGACGCGCTGCACACACACCGTCCAGAACAGGGCGTAGGCGGCGGTCAGGCCGAGCATAATGCCGAACGGCACCAGCACCTGGCGGCTGTCCATCCCCGGCGGCGTGATATTGACGATAGCGATGATGATCCCGACGCTGGAGATAATCTGCGGCAGCGGGAACCACGGCGAGCGGTAGGCGCGCGGCAGGTCCGGGCGGCGGATACGCAGCATTACCACCGACAGGGTCACCAGCAGATAGGCGACGCCCCAGGCGCAGACCGCGGCGAGGATCAGCGGCACGATGCGGTCCAGATCGCCGTTCAGATACCAGGCGTGCAGGCAGGGGATCGCCACCCCGATGGCAATGGCGATCACCGGCGTTTTAAAGCGCGGATGCAGCCAGGTCAGGAAGCGGGGCAGCGCGCCGTCCAGCGCCATGCCGTAGATAATGCGCGGCACGGCGGCCATCAGCGTATTGATGGTGGCGCAGCCGGCCAGCAGCAGCCCGACCCCCAGCCAGTACTGGCCGGCGTGGCCCATCACCCGTTCGGCGAAGGCCGGGATCGCCATCGGTGTATCCAGCAGATGGACGTTGTTGGCCGCGTCGAGCACGGTATTCTCCACCTGGCGGTTGATCGCCGCGCCGTAGATAAACATGCAGCTGGCGACCCCCAGCAGGCCCAGCGCCATCGCCCGCGGAATCGTGCGGTGGGCCTGTTTGATCTCCGGCGCCATCGGCGTCACCAGTTCGCAGCCGACGAACATAAACATCGCCATGCCGATATAGCCGAACAGACCGTTGATATCGCTGATGTTCAGCGGCGTGCCGAACCAGCCGGAAAGATGAGTCACCGGCGCCATAAAAATGCCGCACAGGCCGAAAATAGTCAGCGTGGTCCACATGCCGAAGGTCAGCACCACTTCAACTTTGCCGAAGATTTCCACGCCGATGGCATTGAGCAGGCCGAAAACCACCACCATGCCGACGCCCACCATCCAGGTATTCTGGTGAGCGGCCATCTGGGCGTTGATCGACTCGAAGTTCACCAGCGCCATAATCCCGGCAAGTATGGTCTCCGCCGTCCCGGCGAAAATATGCACGATCAGATAGGCGCACAGCGCGCCGGTGATGGCGAAGAAGCGGCCCATGCCGCAGGAGATATAGTCGTACACCGAACCGGTGGTGGGGATCAGCGTCGCCGCCTCGGCAAAGGTGGTGACCTGCGCCTGCATCATAATAAAGGCCAGTAGCACCGCCAGCGCGAAGGTATCGCCACCCATGCCGAAGCCGCTGGTGACCGTCAGGATCACCGGGCTGGCCATAATCAGCCCGACGGAGCTGGCGAGAGTGGTCGGGAAGCCGACGACGCCGCGCTCAAGATGGCTGGCGAGTCTGTTACTAAACATAGTCAACCTCTGCACAATAGTGGGGGAGGGCAGGGAATAGCCAGCGCCACTCCCGGATAGTCATAATTTAGGCGGGCATCCTGCTCAATGAATATCGTCCGGAAGATGGAGGGCGGCGCATGATTCTGTGACGCAGTCGATGAATGTCGCGGTGGATAAATAACATGACCCCGAAAACCGGGGCCATCTGTCTTGCCACGTTGCGCGTATTTCTGCCGGGTGGCGGCTAGCGCCTTACCCGGCCTACCGACGGCATTCGTCCTCCAGGCCCGTGCAAGCGCAGCGCCGCCGGGCATTATCAGTTTGTTAGCGCGTCTCGACGTTCGCCAGGTAGTGCTTCACAAAGCGCGGTGTCAGGATTTTCCACTCCACTTCGGTACCCTGTTTGACAAACCAGCTGTCGCCCGGCGTAAAGCGCTGTGGCTCGCCGCCGGCGACGGTCAACTCCACTTCGCCTTCCAGCACGGTAGCGTGCTCGGTAAACGGATAGGTCATGGTAAAGCTCCCCTCAGTGGACGAAAACAGTCCGCAGGTAAAGGCGTCCTGCGGCTCGCCGTAGATCATCGCCCCGGCCACCTGCGGGTCTCCCGCGGTCGGCGTCGCGCCGAGCAGGCTGACGCTGCCGATCGGCTGCAGGTCAGGTACCGGGTGTTTAAGTTTAAAAGCGTGCATAGCGTTCTCCTGGTTAACTCCGGCCTTTCCAGAAACCGGCGGTTTGATGCATCAATTTTCCGGCAGTGACTAATAGCAAGCGCAGGCTGTCACGGCCGTGGATGGTCGCGTGGGGGATGCTGCTCAGCAGGCGATAGCGGTCGGAACCGCCATTGATCCCTTCGGCGAGGATTTTGCACACGATGTGTGACGGGGTGACGCCGAAGCCGGAGTACCCCTGGACGTAAAAGACGTTGTTGTGATCGCGTAGGGTGCCGATCTGCGGGAACAGGTTGGCGCTACAGGCCATCGGCCCGCCCCAGGCGAAATCGATCTTCACATCCTTCAGATAGGGGAAGACTTCCGCCAGCAGCGTGCGATTCCAGGCGGCGAAATCGTTCGGCGTATATTCCACGAAGCGAGTCGCGCTGCCGAACAGCAGGCGATTTTCCCGGGTGACGCGGTAGTAGTTAATCACCGGGCGAATATCGCTGAAGGCGCCGCGCAGTGGGCTGATGCGCTCGATCAGTTCATCGGAAAGGGGCTCCGTTGACACCTGATAGGAGTAGGTCACCAGCGTCTTGTTGTAGATCTCCGGCTCCATATTGTTGAGGAAGCTGTCGCAGGCCCACAGTAGTTTGGCGGCTTTGACGCTGCCCATCGCGGTGCGTACCCGCACCTGTTTGCCGTAATTCACCTCCACCACGGGCGAGGATTCAAAAATCTTTACCCCCAGCGAATGGGCAGCCTGCGCCGAACCGAGCAGCATATTCAACGAGTGGATCTGCCCGCCGCCCATATGTTTCAGCGCGCCGCAGTAAACCTCGGAGCCAACCACCTGCTGCACCTCTTTGCCGGTATACAGCTCGATATCTTCATCCGGGGTGGCGGCCTTAAACTCTTTCTCCCACTGGCGCAGCGTTTTGAGCTGCCGCTGGTTATAGGCAAGATAGCCGTAGCCGGGGACGAAATCGGCGTCGATATGGTATTTGCGGATGCGTTCGCGAATGATGCCCGCGCCGAGATTGGAAATTTTAAACAGCGTCTCCAGCCCCTCTTTGCCAACGTGCTTTTTTACCGCTTCGATATCGTGACCGATACCGGCCATCACCTGGCCGCCGTTGCGCCCGGTACCGCCGTAGCCGAGATGGCGTGCTTCCAGCACCACCACGTTGGTGATGCCCTGTTCCGCCAGCTCAAGGGCGGTGTTAATCCCCGAGAAGCCGCCGCCGATAATCACCACATCGGCTTCAATATCTTCCCGCAGCGCCGGGAAATGGAGGTGGTATTTCTTCGTCGCGCCGTAGTAGTTCAGCGCATCGATTTTAATGTTCATCGCGTTACCCTGTGGTCTTGCCTGGCTCAAGGTCCTCATCACAGCACGCCATGCGGGCGTTGAATATCGTCCGGAAGAATGACGTTCTTTAGAACGATGGGCGGCGCAGAGCAACCGTGCTGTGATAGGCCAACTTTGCTGAAAAAACGGGTGCTGACGATGAGCGAGATAACCTTACTGGCGGAAGTGACCGCCTTTTTACGCCAGCCGCACGGGCAGTTCATCGCCGGAGAGCGGGCGGCAGGCCACGGTGCGCCGTTCGCGGTGATTAACCCGGCCACCGGTCAGGCAATTGCTGAGGTGACGGCAGCGGATGTGGATCAGGCGGATCGCGCCATGGAGAGTGCCCGCCAGGCGTTCAGTCAGTGGCGCGAGATGCCGACGCTGGCGCGCGGTACGCTGCTGCTGAAGCTGGCGGATGCCCTGGCTGAGCATCGCGAAGCGCTGGCGCAGCTGGAAAGTCTCTGCTCCGGCAAGACCATCATGCTGGCGCGGATGTTGGAGCTGGATCAATCGGTGGCGTTTTTGCGCTACTTCGCCGGCTGGGCGGGGAAGGTGACGGGCGAGACGCTGGATGTGTCGCTCCCCTCCATGAACGGTGAGAAATATACCGCGTTTACCCGCCGCCAGCCGCTGGGGGTGGTGGTCGGTATTGTGCCGTGGAACTTCTCCATCATGATTGCCATCTGGAAGCTGGCGGCGGCCCTGGTCTGCGGCTGCACCATCGTCCTCAAACCGAGCGAATATACCCCGCTGACGCTGCTGCGCGTGGCAGAGCTGGCAAAAGCGGTGGGTATCCCGGATGGGGTGATTAACGTGGTCAACGGCGCCGGCGGCGAGATTGCCCAGCGGCTGATTACGCATCCGGCCTGCGCCAAGGTGAGCTTCACCGGCTCGGTGGCCACCGGTGAAAAAGTCCAGCAGTCGGCCAGCGCTTCCGGTAAACGGGTGACCCTTGAGCTGGGGGGCAAAAACGCCGCGCTGTTCCTGGATGACCTGACGCCGGAGGCGATGGTCAACGGCATTATTGAAGCCGGCTACCTGAATCAGGGGCAGATTTGCGCCGCCGCGGAGCGCTTTTATCTGCCGCAGGGCAAACTGGATGCAGTGCTGGCGCTGCTGAAAGAAAGACTCAGCGCCTTCGCGCCCGGCTCGCCGCTGGATGAACAGACGCTGATGGGGCCGCTGGCCAACCGTCAGCAATACGAGAAAGTGCTCAAACTGATCCAGATCGCGCGCGACGAGGGGGATACCATTGTTTGCGGCGGTGAAGCGCTGCCCGGCGAGGGCTATTTCCTGCAGCCGACCGCGGTCAAAGTCCGCAGCGAAGAGAGCACCCTGATGCGCGAAGAGACCTTCGGTCCGGTGTGCAGCTTCATCGGCTATCGCAGTGAAGAAGAGGCGCTGGCGCAGATCAATGCGTCGCCATATGGCCTGGCGGCCAGCGTCTGGTCCGATAATATTCGTCAGGCGCTACGCTACTCGGAGGCGATTGACGCCGGCATCGTGTGGGTCAATATGCATACCTTCCTCGACCCGGCAGTACCGTTTGGCGGCATGAAGGGCTCGGGTATCGGGCGCGAATTCGGCAGCGCGTTTATTGATGACTACACGGAGCTGAAGTCGGTGATGGTGCGCTATTAAGTTTTGTCGGTGGAGGCTGTTCTGGCCGGGCGACAGGCGCCCACCTCCCAGGCCCGGTAAGCATAGCGCCACCGGGCAAGGATAGCGGGTGCGCAGCCGCGTATGTGCCGGGCGGCGGCGACGCCTTGCCTGGCTTGGGTCCATGCGAGCGGTGGTTAATCTGGCCGCCCCTGTCCGCGCCATAGCCCCATGCAACTTGCGACAATTCCCCCTAAGTGATAAAAGGTGCCCCTTCGCAAAAACACACAGGGGAACGACGTGAAAGACGCGTCAACGTCGTCGGATGCCGTAGAAGAGAGCGGCCCGACGCTTCATCGCGGTTTACAGAACCGACATATTCAACTTATCGCCCTTGGCGGCGCGATTGGCACCGGCCTGTTTCTCGGCATTGGTCCCGCTATCCAGATGGCCGGCCCGGCGGTCTTACTGGGCTACGCCGTGGCCGGGATAGTCGCTTTTCTGATCATGCGCCAGCTGGGCGAAATGGTGGTGGAAGAGCCAGTATCCGGCTCCTTTGCCCACTTTGCCTACAAATACTGGGGCCCGTTCGCCGGTTTCCTTTCCGGCTGGAACTACTGGGTGATGTTCGTGCTGGTAGGGATGGCAGAGCTGACCGCCGCCGGGATCTATATGCAGTACTGGCTGCCCGACGTCCCGACCTGGGTCTGGGCGGCGGCCTTCTTCCTCATTATTAACGCCGTCAATCTCGTCAACGTCCGTCTGTATGGCGAAGCGGAGTTCTGGTTCGCGCTGATTAAGGTGCTGGCGATTATCGGCATGATCGCCTTTGGCCTGTGGATGCTGTTTGGCGGCCACGGCGGCAGCAAAGCCGGGTTCGACAACCTGTGGAAACACGGCGGCTTCCTCGCCACCGGCTGGCACGGTCTTATTCTGTCGCTGGCGGTGATTATGTTCTCCTTCGGCGGGCTGGAGCTTATCGGCATCACCGCCGCCGAAGCGCAAAACCCGGAAAAGAGCATCCCGAAAGCGGTGAACCAAGTGGTTTATCGTATCCTGCTGTTCTATATCGGTTCGCTGGTGGTGCTGCTGGCGCTCTACCCGTGGGTGGAGATCAAATCCGACAGCAGCCCGTTTGTGATGATTTTCCATCATCTCGACAGCAACATGGTGGCGTCCGCGCTGAACTTCGTCATTCTGGTGGCCTCGCTGTCGGTCTATAACAGCGGCGTGTACTCCAACAGCCGGATGTTGTTCGGCCTGTCGGTGCAGGGCAATGCGCCGACGTTCCTCGCCCGCGTCAGCAAGCGCGGCGTGCCGGTGAACTCTCTGTTGCTCTCGGGGATTATCACCTCGCTGGTGGTAGTGCTGAACTACCTGCTGCCGCATGAAGCGCTGGGGCTGCTGATGGCTCTGGTGGTGGCGACGCTGCTCCTGAACTGGATCATGATCTGTATGGCGCACCTGAAGTTCCGCGCCGCCCAGCGCCGCAAAGGGCGTGAATCGAAGTTCAAAGCGCTGCTGGCGCCCGCCAGCAACTACTTCTGCATTGCTTTTCTTGGGCTGATCCTGGTGCTGATGTGCACCATTGATGGGATGCGCCTGTCGGCGATCCTGCTGCCGGTGTGGATCCTGTTCCTGTTTATCGCCTTCAAACTGCTGCGCCGCCCGGCGTAAGCGAGACGCCCCGCCGTCCGGCGGGGCTGCCTGCCTTTTTATTGTGATCTTCTTCGCAGGTGGGGAATTTGCCTGGCGATCTTCTTTTTGTAATCGATTACTTTTGTCTTGAGCGATTTTGTAATCGATTACTTTTTGAGGGCAAGCAACATGATCACCACAACCGAAGGTCAGGCAAGTGCCCGCGTGAGCCACCGTTTTCTGGTGCCGCGGCTGTCGTTAATGATGTTTATGCAGTTCTTTATCTGGGGCAGCTGGTCGGTGACCCTGGGGCTGGTGATGACCCGCTATGAGATGTCACTGCTGATCGGCGATGCGTTCTCCGCCGGGCCGATCGCCTCCATCCTGTCCCCCTTTGTGCTGGGAATGCTGGTGGATCGCTTTTTCGCCTCGCAGAAGGTGATGGCGGTGATGCATCTCGCCGGGGCGGCAATCCTGTGGTTTGTCCCCCAGGCACTGGTGGCGCAGAACGGCGCGCTGCTGATTGGCCTGCTGTTCGGCTATACGCTGTGCTATATGCCGACTCTGGCGCTGACCAACAATATTGCGTTCCACAGCCTGGCCAATGTCGATAAAACCTTCCCGGTGGTCCGCGTGTTCGGCACCATCGGCTGGATTATCGCCGGGATCTGCATCGGGGTGACCGGTATCTCTGATACCACCGGCATCTTCACGCTGGCGGCGCTCTGTTCGGTGGCGCTGGCGATTTACAGCCTGACGCTGCCCCATACCCCGGCGCCGGCCAAAGGCATGCCGGTTCAGTTTCGCGATCTGCTGTGTGCGGACGCCTTCGCGCTGCTGAAAACCCGTCACTTCCTGATTTTCTCCCTCTGCGCCACCTTAATTTCCGTGCCGTTAGGCACCTATTACGCCTATACCGCGTCGTATCTGGCGGATGCCGGCGTCAAGGATGTCAGCACCGCGATGTCCTTCGGCCAGATGTCAGAGATCGTCTTTATGCTGATCATTCCGTTGCTGTTCCGCCGCCTCGGGGTGAAATACATGCTGCTTATCGGCATGGTGGCGTGGTTTGTCCGCTACGCCTTTTTTGCCCTCGGGGTCAGCGAAGAGGGGCGCTTCCTGCTTTATCTGGGCATTTTGCTGCACGGCGTGTGCTATGACTTTTTCTTTGTCGTCGGCTTTATCTACACCGACCGCGTGGCGGGCGAGAAGGTCAAAGGCCAGGCGCAGAGCATGATTGTGATGTTCACCTACGGGATCGGCATGCTGCTGGGCTCGCAGATCTCCGGCACGCTGTATAACCATCTGGTGGCCGGCCAGAGCGTGCCGCAGGCGTGGGTGACCTTCTGGTGGATCCCGGCGGTGGCCGCCGCGGTTATCGCGCTGATTTTCCTTTTCTCTTTCCAGTACAACGAGAAAGAGCCGCACTAATTTTACAGGAGGGGGTATGAAAACGATTAAGGGACCGGGCATTTTTCTGGCGCAGTTTATCGGCCCGCAGGCGCCGTTCAACACCCTGGCAGGGGTGGCGCAGTGGGCCGCCGGCCTGGGGTACAAGGCATTGCAGATCCCCTGCAACCACCCGGCGATTTTTGATGTCGAGCGAGCGGCGGCGAGCCAGACCTACTGCGACGAGGTCAGCGGCACCCTGGCGGAGCATGGGCTGGTAATTAGCGAGCTGTCCACTCATCTTGAAGGGCAACTGGTGGCGGTGCATCCGGCGTATGACGCGGCGTTTGACGCCTTTGCCCCGGCGGCGCTGCATGGCGATCCGCAGGCGCGCCAGCGCTGGGCGGTGGAGAAAGTGCAGCAGGCGGCGGTGGCCTCCGGCCGCCTGGGGCTGAAGGCGCACGCGACCTTTTCCGGGGCGCTGGCATGGCCCTTTTTTTACCCGTGGCCGCCGCACAATCAGCCGCTTCTGGATGAGGCCTTTGCCGAGCTGGCCCGGCGCTGGCGCCCGCTGCTGGACCACTTCGACGAACAGGGCGTCGATGTCTGCTATGAGATCCACCCCGGCGAAGATCTGCACGATGGCGTGACCTTTGAGCGTTTTCTCGCGCGGGTGGATAACCATCCGCGCTGCAATATGCTCTATGACCCGAGCCACCTGCATCTGCAGCAAATGGACTATCTGACCTATATCGATATCTATCACTCGCGTATTAAAGCCTTTCACGTCAAGGACGCCGAATTTCGCCGCAACGGGCGCAATGGCGTCTACGGCGGATACCAGCCCTGGCAGCAGCGGGCCGGGCGTTTCCGCTCTCCCGGCGACGGGCAGATCGACTTCAAAGGGGTGTTCAGTAAGCTGACCGAATATGATTTTGACGGCTGGGCGGTGCTGGAGTGGGAGTGCTGCCTGAAGGATGCCGAGACCGGCGCGCGCGAGGGCAGCGAGTTTATCCGCCGCCATATCATTCCCGTTGCCGGACGGGCCTTCGATGACTTTGCCGCCGGCGGGAGGGAATAATATGATTCAGGTCGCGATTATCGGGGCAGGGTTTATTGGTCCGGCACATCTGGAGGCGCTGCGGCGTCTGGGAGATGTCGAGGTCGTGGCGCTATGCGACAGCCGCCTTGAGGCGGCGCAGCGCAAGGCGCGGGCGCTGAACATTGCCCATGCCTACGACAGCGTGGAGGCGCTGCTGGCCCATCCGGGGCTGCAGGTGGTGCATAACTGTACCCCGAACCATCTGCATGCCCAGATTAACCGGCAGATCCTCGCCGCCGGGCTGCACGTCTTCTCCGAAAAGCCGCTGTGTATGACGGCGGAGGAGGCGCGGGAGCTGGTGGCGCTTGCCGCCCGGGCCGGCGTGGTGCATGGCGTCAGCTTCGTCTATCGCCAGTTCGCCATGGTCCAGCAGGCGGCGGCGATGATCCGCCATGGCGATGTTGGAAGGGTGTTTGCGGCGCACGGCAGCTATCTGCAGGACTGGATGCTGCTGGAGACCGACTACAACTGGCGGGTCGATTCGGCGCAGGGCGGCGCGTCGCGGACGGTGGCCGACATCGGCTCCCACTGGTGCGATACCGTGCAGTTTATGACCGGTCGGCGGATTGTCGAGGTGATGGCGGATCTGTCTATCGTCTGGCCGACGCGTAAAGCGCCAGTCGATGGCAAAGCGACCTTCAGCGCCGTTCACGAGGCGCAGGCATATGAAACCCGGCCTGTCGATACTGAGGACTTTGGCTCGGTGCTGTTGCGTTTTGACGATGGCAGCAAGGGCAGCTTTATGGTCTCCCAGGTGAGCGCCGGGCGGAAAAACCGTCTGGCGGTGGAGATTAATGGCAGCCTCTGTTCTCTGGCCTGGGATCAGGAAGTGCCCCAGCGGCTGTGGCTCGGCCACCGCGAGCAGCCGGATCGCCTGCTCAGTGACGACCCGAGCCTGCTGCGGCCGGAGGCCGCCGCCAGCGCTCATTATCCCGGCGGCCATATTGAGGGCTGGCCGGATGCCTTCAAGAATATGATGGGGCAATTTTATCAGGCGGTACGTGCCGGAAGGATGCCGGAGGCCGGGGCCCGGCGCTTCGCCGCGTTCGACGACGGCGCCGATGTGATGTACATCATCGAGGCGATCGTCAAAAGCCATCAGGAACAGCGCTGGGTCAGCGTCGAACGCTAAGCGCAGGCGGGGCGCAGGATTATTTCACCCCAAGATAGCCGTCGAGATAGGCACCGGAGAGCTCGTTGCCGAACAGGACGGCATCTTTATTTTCCATCGCATTATCCCATTTGTCGCTGGCGTTGCCGGTGAAGGCGTGCTCGGTGCGGGTGCCCTGCGCCGCCTGTTGTTTGATGGCCTCGGCGGTGCGGCGGGCGTCGCTTTCGCTCATGCCAGCGGCTTTATCCTGCTGGCCGCGGGCGTACATTGCCGTGAAGGTCGGCAGGTTTAAACGGTAATTTTCCTGGCGGTTGACGGTGAAATTACCGCCGACAAAATCGGAGCGGTGGGCGACAAACGCGTAAGCGTGACGTTCCGGTGACGATTTTGACGAGGTGCAGCCGGTGATTGTTGCCAGGGCACAGCTGAGGGCGAGAACCGCGGTGGAGAGCCTCATGGAGATATCATCCTTAATCATAAATGAAGAAATAGGGCGCCAGGGGGGCTGTCGCCAGCGCGCGAACCGGGTGGAACGGCAAAAGGATGCGCGTTAACGGCGGGGGAGAGAAGCCCTGATTTTTAATAGTTTTCTCGCGCGTTCCCGCGCTTTCGCGCCAGGCTGGCAGGCTGACCAGAGGTCATTTATGATAGCCTGCAGGATCCACCTCTACCGCAGGAAGTGCAGGGTTTATGTCTATTCAGAAAATTGCTCGTCTGGCCGGCGTCTCGGTGGCCACGGTGTCGCGGGTGCTGAACAACAGCGATACGGTAAAAGCCAAAAACCGTGAGCGCGTGCTGCAGGCGATCAAAGAGAGCAACTATCAGCCGAACCTGCTGGCGCGTCAGCTGCGAACCGCCCGCAGCAATATGATCCTGGTGATGGTCTCCAATATTGCCAACCCCTTTTGCGCCGAGGTGGTGAAGGGGATAGAAGAAGAGGCGGAGAAGAACGGCTACCGCATTCTGCTGTGTAACTCCGGGTCGGACCTGGCCCGCTCGACCTCGGGCCTGCAGCTGCTCTCCGGCAAAATGGTCGACGGCATTATTACCATGAACGCGCTCTCCAGCCTGCCGGAGCTGACCACCATGATTGGCGATGCGCCCTGGGTGCAGTGCGCGGAGTATGCCGACACCGGCAGCATCTCCTGCGTCGGGATTAACGACGTCGAGGCGGCTCAGGGGGCGGTGTCCCGGCTGGCCGACAGCGGCCGCCGCCGCATTGCGCTCATTAATCACGACCTGAGCTATCGCTATGCCCGTCTGCGCGAGCGCGGCTATAAAAGCGTGCTGCACGTGCACGGTCTGGCGTATCAGCAGGTGACCTACGCGCAGGATCTTAGCGCGGCGGCTGGTAAACGGGCGATGGAGCAGCTGCTGTCGCAAGACGAGCAGCCCGACGCGGTGTTTGCCGTTTCGGACTCTCTCGCCGCCGGGGCGTTGCGGGCGATCGCCCAGGCCGGACTGCGGGTGCCGGAGGATATCGCGGTGATCGGCTTCGACGGCACCGAGCTGGCGGAAGTGGTCTCCCCGCAGCTGACCACCGTCGAACAGCCCTCCCGGGCGATCGGCCGCACGGCGGTGGCCCTGCTGATGAAACGCATCGACGATCCCGACGCCGCCGTCGAGCGGGTGATGATGGACTGGCGCGTGATAGACCGCGCCAGCGCCTGAGGATCAGCGGGAGAAAGCGCCCGCCAGCGCGCGAATGTCATTGCCGGTAGGCGTTTGATGAATGCGTAAGCCAAACTCTTCCACCACGGCGAAGACATGGTCGAAAATATCCGCCTGGATCCCCTCATATTCCGCCCACACCACGGTGTTGGTGAAGCAGTAGATCTCGATGGGCAACCCGTTGGCATCCGGCGCCAGCTGGCGCACCATCAGGGTCATATCCTGGCGGATGCGTGGATGATGGCGTAAATACTCCTGCAGATAGGCGCGGAAGGTGCCGACATTGGTCATTCGCCGCTCATTGAGAACCGACTGTTCCCCGGCATACTGCTGGTTCCAGGCGCTAATCTCCTCGTGGCGCGAATCCATATAGGGTTTAAGCAATTTCGCCCTGATCAAGCGCTGCTGCTCCTGCTCATCGAGGAAATGAATGCTGGTGGTGTCGATGTTGAGGCTGCGCTTAATGCGGCGGCCGCCGGAGGCTGACATGCCGCTCCAGTTTTTAAACGAGTCGGAGACCAGCGACCAGGTCGGAATGGTGGTGATGGTGTTGTCCCAGTTGCGCACCTTGACCGTGGTCAGGCCGATATCGATCACCGCGCCGTCGGCGCCGTACTTCGGCATCTCCAGCCAGTCGCCAAGCTTGAGCATATCGTTGGCAGAGAGCTGAATACCGGCCACCAGGCCGAGGATCGGATCTTTAAACACCAGCATCAGCACCGCGGCCATCGCGCCGAGCCCGCTAATCAGGATCGCCGGTGACTGGCCTATCAGCAGCGAAATAATCAGGATGCCGATAATAATCGCCGTCACCAGCTTAATCCCCTGGAATATACCCTTCAGCGGCAGCTGTGAGGCGGCGGGAAATTTCTGCGCCAGCTTTAAAATCACATCCAGCAGCGAGAAGAAGGACAGCATGGCATATATCATCACCCATAGCTGAGCCACGGTGGTTAATATTTCCGCCGCCTCGCTGCCTTTTTGCAGCCACAGCACCGCCTGCACGTTGACGATGATCCCCTGCAGGGTAAATGCCAGTCGGTGAAAGAGTTTATTCTGCGTGATGATTTGGAGCCACAGGTGGCTGCTGGCCAATGCCCGTTTTTCGAACGCGCGCAGGACCACTTTGTGCAATATCAGATGCACGACGACGGCGGTGAATAAGATAATGCCGAAGATAATCATCAGCGAGCGGGTGGGGGTTATTTCGATACCTAAGGCGGCAATTTGCGATATTAATTCCTGCATAACGTCTCCTGAATATCCAGCGGGTATGATGACCGCTGGATAGTGATTATGCAAATCACCGCCGCCGGTATTACGACGCTACCGTCGCCGGCTGTCGGTTGAGATGATGGCGCAGCCACAGCGCGATGGCCCCCAGCAACAGCATCATCGCCACCTCGACCAGCAGAAAATCAATCAGCGCCTGCGGATAGTTTCCGCCGCCGCGACGGGCCAGCGCGAGGAACAGCGAACCAAGGATAGCCGGTCCGAGACCGAGGGTCGCCTGCTGCAGGGTGCTGAGGATGGCGCTCCCGGCCCCGGCGTCGCTGGCGCTGATATCGCGCATGCCAATCCGGTAAAAACTGTTGACGATCAGCGCCTGGCCGTAGCCGATCAGCGCCGTGGCGGGGACCAGCGTCAGGGCGGTGGTGGCGATGCCGAAGCGGGAGAAGGTGGCGCACAGCAGCAGGAGTCCGGCAATCTGCACCGCCAGACCGGTCAACAGGATCCGCCCCATGCTGTGGCGGGCGATAAGCCGCGGGGCATACAGCGCCGAAATAAAATAGGCCACGCCGAGGGCGATAAAGCTATTGCCGGACTGCCACGGCGCCATCCCCAGCCCCTCCTGCATGGTCAGCGCCATGCAGAACATAAAGCCGGACCAGGCGCTGAAAAACAGCAGGGCGATGGCCATGCCGAAGCGGATGCTGGTCAACTGCAGCAGACGCGGCGGCAGCAGGGGATGGTCGCCGCGCTGCTGCTGGCGCAGGGCGCTCTGACGCATGGCGACCATGAGCGGCAGGACCGCCACCAGCATCAGCTGCAGCCACAGCGGCCAGTGCAGCTCCGGACCGAGGGCCATCGGGAACAGCAGGCAGCAGAGGATCAGCGCGAGGTACAGCGTGCCCAGCCAGTCAATACGCGACGGCGTCTCGCGACGGGTTTCCGGCACATAGCGGCGGCTCAGAGCCAACACCAGCAGGCAGATCGGCACATTGATAAAAAAGGCGTTGCGCCAGCCCAGTCCGGCGATATCCGCCGACACCAGCCAGCCGCCGCCCATCTGACCGACGATAAAGGCGATGCCGCCGATGCCGCCATACAGGCTGATGGCCCGGGCGTGGGCGGGGCCTTTGAGGGTCACGTGCAGAGTGGCGAGGATCTGCGGCACAATTAGCGCCGCCCCGGCGCCCTGCAGGGTGCGGGCCGCCAGCAGGGCGCCGATGCTGTTCGCCATCCCGCACAGCAGGGAAGCGATGCCAAAGAGGGCGACGCCCCACATAAACAGACGCCGGCGGCCGTAGTTATCGCCAAGCTTACTGCCCATCGCCAGGCAGACGGCAAAGGCGACGCCGTAGAGCGCGACGATAAGCTCCAGCTGCGTGGCGCTGGCCGCCAGGGTGTGGGTGATGGCGTCCAGCGCCACATTGGTGATCGAGGTATCAATAAGCGGCAGCATCTGGCCGCCCAGCAGCAGCAACAGACCGGCGCGGCCGGGTGAAACAGCAGACGTATTCATGGGATTCTCCATTGCGTCATTCAGCAGACCGACGTAGCATTACCGATAAATTAAACGGGTACCAGTTCCTGTCTATACTGGTACTGGCACTACTATGCTGGAGGGGTGATGACCACGATGCCGCAACGGGAGTTGACGATCGCCGTGCCGGACGATCGACGCAAACAGTTGGGGGCATTTTTGCGCGCCCGCCGTGAAAGCCTCGATCCGCAGCGCCTGGGGTTGCCCCGCGTGGGCCGCCGGCGCACGCCGGGCCTGCGTCGGGAAGAGGTGGCGATGCTCGCCGACGTCGGCGTCACCTGGTACACCTGGCTGGAGCAGGGGCGGGAGGTGAATCCGTCGGAGGCGGTGCTGGTGGGGGTGGCGAATGCTTTACAGTGCAGTCCGCTGGAGACCCGGCACCTGTTCGTACTGGCCGGGCTGACCCCGCCGGAAGCCACCCAGGTGACAGTGTGCGAAGGCATCAGCCCCGGCACCCGCCGGATGCTGGACAGCCTGATGCCGCAGCCGGCCAGCATTCAGAAACCGAACTTTGATATTGTGGCCTGGAACGACAGCTTCTGCCGCCTGATGGGCATCGATTTCGCCACCCTCCCGGAAGAAGATCGCAACTGCATTTATCTCTATCTGACCCATGAGACCTGGCGCAGCCGGATCGAAAATCGCGATGTGCTGCCGACCTTCGTCTCCTATTTCCGCGCCGCGATGGCCGAGCACCGTGGCGATGCGGCGTGGGAAAACAAGCTGGCGCGCTTTTTTGCCGCCTCGTCGGAGTTTGAAGCGCTGTGGCATCAGCGTTACGAGGTGCGCGGTGTGGAAAACCAGATTAAACATTTTAACCACCCGCAGCTCGGGCGATTCAGTCTGCAGCAGATGTACTGGTATTCGGCGCCGCGCAACGGTTCGCGCCTGCTGGTCTATCTGCCGATGGACGAGGCGGGCGAGCAGGGGCTGGCGTGGCTGGACCAACATTCATGACAAGGAATCAGATGGCTGGCAATGTGCCATCTTAGGGTATTGCCCGGCCTTCCGGGAACGTCTCAGCGATGTTGAGGCCGCCAGCATCGGCAGTTTCAGCAGCCCCAGGACCCGCGGTGATTTGGGTATGTAGGCCGGGTAAGGCGTACGCCGCCACCCGGCAAAAAGGCGAGCACATTAGCGAAAACAGGTTTGTCATCAGTCTCAAGGAATGCCTATGAACGTAACCCGAAAAGAGCAGCGCATTATTCAGGGCGCGCTGAACGCCTGGCAGGCCAGCGGGGAGTTAACCCCGGCGGACAGCCAGCGGCTGGCGCAAACGCTGCGCGTCTCCCCCTTCGACTGGCGGCGCCTGAGCCGCTACGCCTTCTGGACCGCGCTGGCCTGCGTGCTGATTGCTCTGGGCAGCCTGTTCGCCGACAGCGAGCTGGTGGCGTGGCTGCTGAGCCTGTTCAGCCACTCGGCGCTGACGCGGATCCTGCTGCCTGCGCTGCTGGCAGTCGCCTGTTACGGCTGGGGTTTTCGCCGCCAGCGGCGGGAGACGCAGTGGCACTACAGCACCGAGGCGATTTTGTTTCTGGGCGTCGTCTTTACCGCCGTGGCGCTATGGCAGCTTGGCGAACGGCTGGATAACGGCAGCGGCCATATCGCACCGCTGTTTCTGGCCGGATGCGTGATTTACGGCGCCATCGGCTATATTGCCCGCTCCGGGCTGGTGTGGCTCTTTTTTCTGCTGGCGCTGGGCAACTGGTTTGGCGCGGAAACCGGCTATGTCTCGGGGTGGGGCGCCTACTGGCTGGGCATGAACTACCCGATTCGCTTCGTCCTGTTCGGCGGCGCGCTGCTGGCGCTCTGCTACGGCGCGCAATCCCTGCTTCGCCAGCGGCAGCTGTTTACCGTCAGCAAGGCGATGGGCCTCACGTACCTGTTTATTGCGCTGTGGATCCTGTCGATTTTCGGCAATTACGACGCTGACAGCTGGTACAAAGTGAGTCAGGCGCGACTCTTGCCGTGGGGGCTGCTGTTTGCCGCGGCGGCCGGCGTCTGCATTTTTATCAGCCTGAAAACCGATGACGGAATGCTGCGCGGCTTCGGGCTAACCTTCCTGGCGATCAATCTCTATACCCGCTTCTTTGAGTTTTTCTGGAACGGGATGCACAAGGTGCTGTTTTTCCTGATCCTTGCTGTCTCGCTGGCGGTGATTGGCCGCTATGCCGAGCGCATCTGGCACGCCGGCGAAGGGCAGGTGGAGAACAACTAACCTCGCGTTGAGAACGCTAACCACTCAGGCCGCGCTCAGTCGCGGCCTTTTTCGTTCCTGATTCCAGTTTCAGCGCATTTTTCTGCGATTGGCTGCAAATGAGCATAGGCTTGCCGGGTATCTCAAAAATTAGCCTTTAAGGCAATTTGCCTTATATGCTAACCTCCAGAAGAAGGGAGTCTGATGTTCAGATTGGTTGTGCATGTGGACGTTAAAAAGGAATTGCAGGCGCTTCCGCCCATTGTCCAGGCGAAGATGATCCGGCAAATAGACAAGTTACGCCAAAATCCCACCGCGCTGAGAGAACCTGACAGTAAACCGCTGGGGCAGGGGTTATTTGAAATTCGTGCGTTAGGTTCGGTACAGGGGCGAGGGATCTACGTTTTTCAGCAAGGCAAGACGCTCTTTCTGCTACGGGTTTTTGTCAAGAAAACGCAAAAAACCCCGTCATCGGAAATTCGCCTGGCGCTGAAGCGATTAGAGGAGATGCGCAATGAGTAAAAAGATCATTGACTGGGATACGTTAAAAACAGAACTGCTTAGCCAGCCGGAGGTTCAGGCTGCATTCGATGCGCAAGAACGTCAACAGCGATTACGTACTATGCTGGCGCAATGGCGCGAGCAGGCGGGGCTGACCCGAGCCCAGGTGGCGCAGAGGATGGGGGTGAGTGCGCCGACGGTCTCCAGAATGGAAGCCAATATCACCCGCGCCAGTCTGGATACCTTAACGCGATACGCGTTAGCCTGTGGAATAAAGCACCCGCAAGTTCTACTTTACTAAATTAACGCCCCCGGCGGCGCTGCGAGGTGTAAGCCTGTAAGAGGATCCCGTATGCCGGGGCAGGCGCAGCCGCCACCAGGCATAAAATCGGCTCCGTGCCCGTTGTCATCGCCCGGCGGCGCTGCGCTTGCGCGGGCCTACGGTGAGAGGTAACTCTATGATATACATTGTTATGTAGGCCGGGTCAGGCGTAGCCGCCACCCGGCACTGACAAGCGGCACCAGAGGCGCCCGCTTAAAGGCGCCTGGTGAGAGATTAAATCTCGGTAATGGTCGTCGACTGCGGCAGACGCGACTTCGGCAGGGTGGCGTTGAAATCTTCCACGCTATGGTGGCCGACCGGGACCACCACCAGGCTGGTGTAGCCCTGGGCTTTCAGGTCAAATTCCTCATCGAGGATCGCAAAATCGACCCCTTCGATCGGCACGGCGTCGAGACCCATCGCCGCCACGCCCAGCAGGAAATTGCCGACGTTGAGATACACCTGCTTCGCCATCCACTGATCGTCATCTTTCAGCTCTTTGCGGTGCATATCGGCAAAGAACGTACGACCCTTGTGGTTAGCGGCTTTTGCGTCCGGGGTGGCGAAACGGCCATCGGCCTCTTCCTGATCCACCACGCGCTGCAGCCAGGCGTCGTCCATCGCGGTTTTCGCGCAGAACACCACCACGTGCGAGGCGTCGAGAATTTTACGTTCGTTGAACACGTAGGTGCCGCTGGCGGCTTTGGCTACGCGAGCTTTCCCTTCATCGGTGCTGGCGACGATAAAGTGCCACGGCTGGGAGTTGGTGCTAGACGGGCTGTACTGCAGCAGCGTTTTCAGCTGTTCCGCTTCCCCGGCAGTCAGCTTTTTCGTGGCGTCAAAGGCCTTGGTGGAATAGCGCTTTAAAGCGACCGATACGATATCCATAACTCTTCCTCACAGTTTACAGCACCTTACCGGTGCGTTAAGGAGAGGAAGAGTACAGCGAAGATCGCCAAATGATAAGGGTGAAAAATGCGATAACACTTATCGCGTTTGGCTGAAAATCAGCGCGGACGCAGGCGCTGCTGGGCCTTTTTGCTCAGCTTGTTCACCACCTGATGCCACGAATCGTCAATCAGCTCGGCCAGCAGATCCTCGCTGATATCCTCTCCCGGCACCACCGTGATCCAGTGTTTCTTGTTCATATGGTAGCCCGGTTCGATACTGCGATAAATTTCCTGATTCAGCAGCGACTTCTGCGGCTCGGCCTTCAGGTTGACCAGCGCCCGGCCGCGAATGGTCATGGTGATCATAAAGATACGGCCATCGACCTTAAACACGTCATACTCTGGCCCAAAAGGCCAGCAGTGCTCGGTAAACGGGTAGGTCAGGGCGATACGATGAGCGCAGGGATGCAGCATCTCGGGGGTCATTAGGCGTCAACCTCATGCAGGGCGTTCCACATGGCTTCAAAGCCGAGGGCGATAATCTCCCGGGCGCGCTGCGGATCGTGGCTGGCGAATTCGATGGTGGTCTCCGCCAGCGACAGAAACAGGGCGTCGCCAAAGGCGCGGTACGCCTCGCTGAGAAAAATCTCTTTCACCGACAGCTGGCACATTTCGTTGAGCTCCGGGAAGCTCTCTTTTACCTGGCGACGGGTTTCGTCGGTGATGCGCTCGCTGAGCGCCATCCGGCGGATCGCCTTGTGCTCCATCGGGTTGCGCACACCCCAGTCGATATAGCTATTCCAGATATTGCGCGCATTCTCTTTCGGGCGCTTTTCGTCCGGATCCAGCCCGGCGATCATCATCCGTACCAGACGCAGCTTAATGGCGAGGTACAGCTCGTTGAGCAACTCATCCTTGGTGGCGAAATAGCGAAACAGCGTCCCCTCGGCCACACCGGCGCTGCGGGCAATGGCCGACGTTGAGGCGGCGATGCCGGACTGGGCGAAAGCCGCGGTGGCAGCTTCCAGTAACGCTTGCTTTTTATCTTCACTCTTTGGACGAGCCACTACTTTTTTCCTCACGCAGGTTTAAACAAACCGCCGATCTTTGCACGTCTGACCAGGTCGCTGCAACGGCGGAACGCAAAAATTGAAAATCGTCTTGACGACTTTCATCACTTTCCTAATAATGAGTGCGTACTCACTCATAATCAAGTTATATCACAAAGCCTCCGGGATGGGGGCTTTTGTCTGGTCAGGATATGAACCGTGTCACTTTTAGCGTGGTCGCCATCATGTTACTCGCAGCAGCAACGACATTGCCGTTTGTCCTCAATGCCGGTTTTGGTAAGGCGCCGCAGGGGGCACAGCTTAGCCAGGTGGAAGCGTCTCCCCACTACCGGGACGGCCAGTTCCATAACCAATTGCCCACGCCAGGGTTCACCGGGCAGAAAAATATGCTGGCAGCGTGGTGGGATTTCCTGATGACCAAACGGGAAAACGCCCGTCCCGCTCAGCCGCTGCCGCTGGTGAAGACCGACCTGGCGACGCTGCCCCTGGGGCAGGATGTGATGGTCTGGCTCGGCCACTCCTCCTGGTACCTGCAGCTGGCGGGAAAACGCATCCTGATCGACCCGGTGTTCAGCGATTACGCGGCGCCGTTCTCCTTTATCAATAAAGCCTTTCCCGGCGACTATCCGTGGCGGGCAGAAGGGATGCCGGATATCGATCTACTGATCATCTCCCACGATCACTACGACCATCTGGATTACGCCACCATCCGCGCCTTGCTGCCGAAAATTAAGCGGGTCATTACGCCGCTGGGTGTCGGGTCGCATCTGCGCTACTGGGGGATGGACGGGGCGCTGATTACCGAAGCGGACTGGCAGCAGGCGATTCCGGTCAGCGATGAATTCACCGTTCACGTTCTGCCGGCGCGGCACTTTTCCGGCCGTGGACTGAAGCGTAACCAGACGCTGTGGGCCAGTTTTCTGTTCGTCACCCCGCAGCAAAAAATTTATTACAGCGGCGACAGCGGCTACGGGCCGCACTTCAAAGCGATTGGTGATGAATTTGGTCCGGTTGATCTGGCGATTATGGAGAACGGGCAGTATGACCAGGACTGGAAATATATTCACATGATGCCGGATGAAACGGCTCAGGCTGCCGACGACCTGCGCGCCCGCGCGGTGCTGCCTGGGCATGCAGGACGGTTTGTTCTGGCGAAACACAGCTGGGATGAACCGTATCAACGGCTGGCGGCTGCCAGCGAAGGAAGGGCCTGGCGTCTGCTGACGCCTATGCAGGGCGAGCCGCTGTGGGTCGCCGATAAGACGCAATCATTTAACGCCTGGTGGCGCTAAGCGCCAGTGCAGTTTCAGAGGAGAGAGCATATGACGATTTCCGCTCAGGTGATTGACACTATCGTCGAGTGGATTGATGACAACCTGCATCAACCGCTGCGTATTGATGATATCGCTCGCCATGCCGGGTATTCGAAATGGCATCTGCAACGGCTGTTTTTACAGTACAAGGGAGAGAGCCTCGGGCGCTATATTCGTGAAAGGAAGCTGCTGCTGGCCGCCCGCGATCTGCGCGACACCGATCAGCGGGTCTACGATATCTGCCTGAAGTATGGCTTCGATTCGCAACAGACTTTTACCCGCGTCTTCACCCGGACCTTCAACCAGCCGCCGGGCGCCTACCGTAAAGAAAACCACAGCCGCGCCCACTGAGGCGCGCTCTCCTGGTTTACCGTTCGAGGGAGAACCAGCGACGCCACACCCAGCGCAGCACCAGAAATTCAAGGGTGCCCAGCGCTAAGAACCACAGACAAAACAACACCGTATAGAGCTGGTTGAGATCCATCATATGGAATGTCTCAACCAGCTTTTGCGCCAGCGTCAGGCCCAGCGAAGGCGCAGGCAACAGCAGACAGGAGAGCAGGGCCAGCAGTAAGATCCCGGCGGCGGAGAGAAGCGTTTCCAGCGGATGTTTCATGTCATGTTAATCATCAGTTAAAAAACATATTGTCCGGTAAAATAATACTTAACGCAATATGCTTTGTTTTTTTACTCTCTATAACACGGCTATTTTAAATATTATTGCCTGCCTTACGCTCTCATGTTAATTAATCTGAAATAATTTGTAATTAAGTTAATTGCAGCTGGGTGTAAATTAACGTCATTATTATGCCAGCGCTTTTACAAAACTATAAGTGCTATATCCCACCAGCGTGGCAACAATGATGGCCAGCAGGATGTACAGCACCAGACGGCGTCCGCGGTAGATTCCAAACATATTTAACCTCGTTTAGTTTTGGTTTATTAATATTCTGTAATATTTATCTTGTGAATTAACTTATCACACATTTTGTATTTTGCGAAAAATTTAGGCGGATATTGGATCACATTTTTACCGGCTTTTTAGCCACGTTTTACTTCATTGGCCAGGAATGATTTCAGGCTTTCCGACTCACGGAATTTATAAGGAAAATGTAATTTGACCAAGATGAATAACCCAAAGTTTACGACGCCCTCGGGCGACACCGCGCCACGGCAGGTCTGGCAGCAGACCGTTGACGCAGTGCTGGCGCAGACAAAAAGCCAGGCCGCTGGGTTAAATTCCGCAGACGCCGCCGAGCGCCTGAATACCTTTGGTCCGAATGCCCTGCCGGAAAAGAAGGGTAAACCGGGCTGGCTGCGCTTTCTCGCCCACTTTAACGACGTACTGATTTACGTGCTGCTGGCCGCCGCAGCGCTGACCGCCATCATGGGTCACTGGGTCGATACCCTGGTGATCCTCGGCGTGACGGTGATTAACGCCCTGATCGGCCATATCCAGGAGAGCAACGCCGAAAAATCCCTGCAGGGGATCCGCAACATGCTCTCCAGCGATGCCCGCGTCCAGCGTAACGGCAAACATGAGACTATCCCGACGCGCGACCTGGTTCCGGGGGACATCGTTATCCTGCGCGCCGGCGACCGCGTACCGGCGGACATGCGCCTGATTGAAACGCACAACCTGCGGGTGGAAGAGGCGATCCTCACCGGCGAGTCGACGGTGGTGGATAAAATCACCGACGCGCTGGAGGGCGAACTGCCGCTGGGCGACCGGGTGAACATGGTTTTCTCCGGGACCACCATCAGCGCTGGCGGCGGCGTCGGCGTGGTGACCGCCACCGGCGCGCAGACCGAACTCGGCCATATCAACCAGATGATGGCGGGCATTGAGAAGCACCGTACCCCGCTGCTGGTGCAGATGGATAAGCTCGGCAAAGCGATTTTTGTCATTATCCTCGCCATGATGGTGGCGCTGTTTATCTTTAGCCTTGCGCTGCGGGATATTCCGATGGGCGAGCTGCTGCTGTCGCTGATTAGCCTGGCGGTGGCCGCGGTACCGGAGGGGCTGCCGGCGATCATCTCGATTATTCTGTCGCTGGGCGTGCAGACGATGGCGCGCAAGCGGGCGATTATTCGTAAGCTGCCGACCGTGGAAACTCTCGGCGCCATGACCGTGGTCTGCTCGGATAAAACCGGCACCCTGACGATGAACGAAATGACCGTTAAAGCGATCATCACGGCAGACTGCTGCTACCGGGTGGAAGGCGACAGCTACGAGCCGCAGGGACGGATCTTCCTCGAGGGGAGCGATGAGCCCGTGCAGGTTCAGCCCGGCACCGTGCTGGAAACCTGGCTGCGCACCATCGACCTGTGTAACGACAGCCAGCTTATCCAGGATGAGCGCGGTCTGTGGGGGATCACCGGTGGGCCAACCGAAGGGGCGCTGAAGGTGCTGGCGGCGAAAGCGCAGCTCCCGGCGGTGGAGGCCCGTCTGGTGGCCAAGATCCCCTTTGACTCACAGTACAAATATATGTCGACCCTGCAGCACATCGATGGCGAGGCCCGGGTGCTGATCACCGGTGCGCCGGACGTTATCTTCGCCATGTGCCGCGAGCAGATGAGCCGCCACGGCGCGGTGCCGTTCGAGGTGCAGTACTGGGAAGAGGAGATGGCGCGCTTCGCCCGTCAGGGACTGCGCATGGTGGCGGCGGCCTGTAAGCCTGCCAGCCTTGATGCCACCACCCTCAACCATGAGGACCTGCAGGAGGGGCTGATTTTCCTCGGCATCGCCGGGATGATGGATCCCCCGCGTCCGGAAGCCATTGACGCCATCCACGCCTGCCAGACCGCCGGGATCCGCGTGAAGATGATCACTGGCGACCACCCGCAGACGGCGATGAGCATCGGCCAGATGCTGGGGATCACCAACAGCAGCCAGGCCATGACCGGCTACCAGCTGGAGCACATGGACGATGCGGCGCTGGCGAAGGCGGCGGTGGAGTACGACATCTTTGCCCGAACCAGCCCGGAGCATAAGCTGCGCCTGGTGAAAGCCCTGCAGGATAACGGCGAAGTGGTCGGCATGACCGGAGACGGCGTCAACGACGCGCCGGCGCTGCGCCAGGCCGACGTGGGTATCGCCATGGGTATCAAAGGTACCGAAGTCACCAAAGAGGCGGCTGACATGGTGTTGACCGATGATAACTTCGCCACCATCGCCAGCTCGGTAAAAGAGGGCCGTCGGGTCTATGACAACCTGAAGAAGACCATCCTCTTCATCATGCCGACCAACCTGGCGCAGGGGCTGCTGATCATCATTGCCCTGCTGGCGGGGAACATTATTCCGCTGACCCCGGTGCTGATCCTGTGGATGAACATGGCGACGTCGGCGACGCTCTCCTTCGGCCTGGCCTTTGAAGCCGCAGAGCGCAATGTGATGAACCGCCCGCCGCGTAAAACCGGCCAGCACGTGATGGATGGCTTCGCCGTGTGGCGAGTGGCTTTTGTCGGGTCTATGATTGCTATTGCCGCCTTTATCCTTGAGGCCTGGCTGGCGCCGCGCGGCCACAGTCCGGAGTTTATCCGTACCGTGCTGCTGCAGATGCTGGTGACGGCGCAGTGGGTCTACATGATCAACTGCCGCAGCAGCGACAGTTTCTCCCTGAGCATGGGTCTGCTGCGCAACAAAGGCATCTGGCTGGTGACCGGTGTCCTGCTGCTGATGCAGCTGGTCATTATCTATGTCCCGCTGATGCAGAGCATGTTTGGTACGGAAGCGCTGCCGCTGCGCTACTGGTTTATCACCCTGGTCATCGGCGTCGCCATGTTCCTGGTGGTGGAAGTTGAGAAGCGCCTGACGCGCCGGTTCCGCAAAACGGCTTGATTGATCTCGCGCGCCTCGCTGCAGGCGCGCGTTACTTTCGCAAGGATCCCCCTATGATTAAAACCTTCCGCTTTGCTCTGCTGGCCTGCGGTCTGGCCGGCGGCGCCCTGACGGCGACCGCCGCGCCGGCGGTGCCGGTCCGCGTCGCCACGGTTGAACTGGCGCCTCATGCTGAAGAACGCGCCATCCCCGGGCGGGTCGAGGCGATCCGCGCCGTCGACATTCGCGCGCGCACCGAAGGGGTGATTGTTCAGCGCCACTTCCAGGATGGCCAGTATGTTACCGAGGGCGACCTGCTGTTTACCCTCGACGACGCGCAGCCCCGTGCGGCCCTGGCCCTGGCGCAGGCCGAGCTGAAAAGCGCCGAAGCCTCATTACGTCAGGCGCAGCAACTGCTCACTCGCTACGAGCGGCTCATTAACAACCACTCCATCAGTCGCAACGACGTCGACACGGCCCGGATGCAGCGCGACGTCGCCGCCGCCGCCGTGCAGCAGGCGAAAGCCCGCGTCGAGGCCCAGCAGATTGTGCTCAGCTACACCCGGATTGCGGCGCCGGTGACCGGTCGCGTGGGCCACAGCGCCTTTCACGTCGGGACGCTGATTAACCCTTCCAGCGGCGTGCTGGTGGACATTGTGCAGCTGGATCCGGTGCGGGTGTCGTTCGCCCTCGACGAAGCCGCGTTTTTCAGCAAAACCGGCCAGCACGCCGACATCCACGCCCTGAAGCAGGCGTGGCTGGCGCAGATTGAGGTTGATGGCAAACGGCGCGATGGGGTGTTGACCTCCATCGATAACCGGATTGACGCCCGCACCGGCAGCGTGGCGGTGCGGGCGGAGTTCGCCAATCCGCAGCACCGTCTGCTGCCGGGCGGCAGCGTAACGATCCTGTTCCGTCCGCAGGAGCTGCAGTCACGGGTGATGATCCCGGCCGCCGCCGTGCAGCAGGATCCGCAGGGCTTTTTCAGCTGGGTGCTGAAGCCGGACCACACCGCCGGGCAGCGTCGTCTGACCCTCGCGGGGCAGCAGGGGCAGCAGTTTGCGGTTGAGAAAGGGCTGCAGGCGGGCGAGCAGGTGATCACCGACGGCGCGCAGCGTTTACGCGAAGGCGCCGCGGTACAGGTGCTGAACTAAGTAAGGAGAAGGGATGCTGACCTTTTTTATCCGTCGTCCGCGATTTGCCATGGTGATCGCGCTGCTGCTGACCTTTGTCGGCGCGGTGTCGCTGAAGCTGATCCCGGTGGAGCAGTACCCGGCGATCACCCCGCCGGTGGTGAACGTCAGCGCCAGCTGGCCGGGCGCCAGCGCGTCAGATGTGGCGGAAGCCATCGCCGCCCCGCTGGAGACCCAGCTCAACGGCGTCGATCATATGCTGTATATGGAGTCCACCAGCTCGGATGAGGGAACGTACCGCCTGAGCATTACCTTCGCGGCGGGCACCGATGCCGACCTGGCGGCGATCGACGTGCAAAACCGGGTGGCGCAGGCGCTGGCGCAACTCCCGGCGGAGGTGCAGCAGAATGGCGTCCAGGTCCGCAAGCGCGCCAGCAACCTGCTGATGGGGGTGAGCCTCTACTCGCCGCTGGGCACGCTGTCGCCGCTGTTTGTCAGTAACTACGCCAGCACCCAGGTGCGCGAGGCGCTGGCCCGCCTGCCCGGCGTCGGCGAGGTGCAGATGTTTGGCGCCCGGGATTACAGTATGCGCATCTGGCTGCGCCCGGACCGCATGAACGCGCTCAACATCACCACGGATGACGTTGCCCAGGCGCTGCGCGAGCAGAATGTGCAGGGCGCGGCGGGGCAGGTGGGCACCCCGCCGGTATTCAACGGCCAGCAGCAGACGCTGACCATCAACGGGCTGGGGCGTCTGAACGAGGCGGCCAGCTTTGGCGAGATTATCCTCCGCCGCGGCGCGCAGGGGCAGCTGGTTCGCCTCGCCGACGTGGCAACCATTGAGCTGGGCGCCCGCAGCTACAGCTCCGGCGCGCAGCTGAACGGTAAAGCGTCGGCCTATCTGGGGATCTATCCGACGCCCACCGCCAATGCCCTGCAGGTCGCCAGCGCAGTGCGTGCGGAGCTTAACCGCCTGCACACTCGCTTTCCGGCGGATCTCACCTGGGAGGTGAAGTTCGATACCACCCGCTTTGTGGCGGCGACGATCAAAGAGATCGGCGTCTCGCTGGCGCTGACTCTGCTGGCGGTGGTCGTGGTGGTGTCGCTGTTTCTGCAGAGCTGGCGGGCGACGCTGATCGTAGTGCTGGCGATCCCGGTGTCACTGGTCGGCACCTTTGCGGTGCTCTATCTGCTGGGCTACAGCGCCAACACCCTCAGCCTGTTCGCGATCATTCTCGCCCTGACGATGGTGGTGGATGACGCCATTGTGGTGGTGGAGAATGTGGAAACCAAAATGGCGGAAGGGCTGGATCGCCTGCAGGCCACCGCCCAGGCGCTGCAGCAGATCGCCGGGCCGGTGATCGCCACGACCCTGGTGCTGCTGGCGGTATTTGTGCCGGTGGCGCTGCTCCCGGGGATCGTCGGCGAGCTGTACCGGCAGTTTGCCGTGACGCTCTCCACCGCGGTGGCCCTGTCGAGCCTGGTGGCGCTAACCCTGACGCCGGCCCTCTGCGCACTGCTGCTGCGCCCGCGTCCCGCCCAGCCAGCGGCGGTGTGGCGGGCATTTAACCGTCTTCTCGACGGTACCCGCGACGGCTATGGCCGGCTGGTGGGCTGGATGAACCGCCGCCCCTGGCTGGCGCTGGCGGCGACGGTGGCGGCAGGCGCGCTGGTGGCGTTCAGCTTCACCTCGATGCCGAAAGGCTTCCTGCCGCAGGAAGATCAGGGTTACCTGTTTGCCAGCGTGCAGCTGCCGGAGGCGGCGTCGCTGGAGCGTACCGAAGCGGTAATGGCCCAGGCGCGCAAGCTGCTGATGGCTAACCCGGCGGTGGAGGATGTGATTCAGGTGTCCGGCTTCAACATTCTCAACGGCACCAGCGCCTCTAACGGCGGGTTTATCTCGGTAATGCTCAGGGACTGGCACCAGCGGCCGCCGCTGGATGCGGTGATGGCGGATATTCAGCGCCAGCTGCTGTCGCTGCCGGAGGCGACGATCATGACCTTCGCGCCGCCGACCCTGCCGGGCCTGGGGAATGCCTCGGGATTTGACCTGCGCATCCTGGCGCAGGCCGGTCAGTCGTCGGCGGAGCTGGAGCAGGTGACGCGGGAGATCCTCCAGCTGGCGAACCAGCATCCTCAACTGAGCCGGGTGTTTACCACCTGGAGCAGCAACGTGCCGCAGCTGACCCTGACGGTCGACCGCGACCGGGCGGCGCTGCTGGATGTGCCGGTGGCGCAGATTTTCAGCAGCCTGCAGACGGCGTTCGGCGGCACGCGCGCCGGCGATTTCAGTCTTAACAATCGTGTCTATCATGTGGTGATGCAAAATGAGATGCAGTGGCGCGAGCGGGCAGAGCAGATTAGCGAGCTGTACGTCCGCAGCCGCGACGGCGAGCGGGTGCGGCTGAGCAATCTGGTCACCATTACGCCGACGGTGGGGGCGCCGTTTATTCAGCAGTACAATCAGTTCCCGTCCGTGTCGGTGAGCGGTTCAGCGGCCGAGGGGGTCAGCAGCCGCACGGCGATGGCGGCCATGGAGCAGATTTTGCGGGCCCATCTGCCGCCGGGATATGACTACGCCTGGAGCGGGATCTCCTGGCAGGAGCAGCAGACCGGCAATCAGGCGGTGTGGATCGTGCTGGCGGCGGTAGCGATGGCGTGGCTGTTCCTGGTGGCGCAGTATGAGAGCTGGACACTGCCGGCGAGCGTCATGCTTTCGGTGCTGTTCGCCATCGGCGGAGCACTGCTCTGGCTGTGGACCGCGGGCTATGCCAACGATGTGTATGTTCAGATAGGGTTGGTGCTGCTGATTGCCCTGGCGGCGAAGAACGCGATTCTGATTGTTGAATTCGCCCGCAGCCGGCGCGAGGAGGGGCTGTCGATTGTCGATGCCGCGCGCGAGGGGGCCACCCGCCGCTTCCGCGCGGTGATGATGACCGCGGTGTCGTTTATTATCGGCATCATGCCAATGATGCTCGCCACCGGCGCCGGGGCGCAGAGCCGGCGGATCATCGGCACCACGGTATTCAGCGGTATGCTGGTGGCGACGATGATCGGCATCCTGTTTATCCCGTCGCTGTATGTGCTGTTTCAGCGTATGCGTGAGTGGGCGCATCGGCGGGGGTAAGCGCGGCGCTACCGGTCAGTAACGGGGATACTCAAGGCCGCAACGTCTGCCGGGCGGTCCCCTCTCCTCCGGGGGAGAGCCAGGGTTAGGGGGAATTTTCCGTTCACGTTGCGTTTGGCAGAAAAGGGTAGTCCTTCGCTGGTGAACGGGTAAAGGGGGAGAAAACCGTCTCCCCCTTTACAATCCCCCCGGTCCCGCAGAGAAATCGGTGCTGCGCACTACGCTCACCTCCCGGTCGTCCGCCTGCGGTCGGCTCAACTCGACGTCGTGTCTCGAATCGCCTCTGGCCGCCCTCCGTGGCGGCCAGCCCTTGTCTGCCGACCTCCGGTTCGCCGATTTCAGCGGGAATCGGCCCCGCTGCAAGCCCGTAGTTTTCAGAGGCCAAACCATAGCGATCAGAATATATCCGTTAAAAATGGTATGTGCCTTTCTCCGTGGCCCGCTGTGTATACCGGGGCTGCAACGACTGCCGGGCGGTCCCCTCTCCCTTTGGGAGAGGGTTAGGGTGAGGGTAGGTTTTCCGTTCACGTTGCGTTTGGGCGTTAGCCCCGCCTTATCTGCCGGAGCAACAGCGTCTGCCGGGCGGCGGCTATTTCCTCTCCACCGTTATCATGGTCACGAACGGATGATATTGCCACGGCACGCTGGCGCCTTTGCGGTACATCTTCGACAGCGTGCCGTCGAGATAGAGCATCTGCCGTACCCCGAGCTTTGACTGCGCATAGCAGGCAAAATCATAGAAGTTGGTCTCGCGATCGCTGAGCATAAACACCACCCGGCCCTGCTTATCGATGCCCACCCCGTTACGCAGCTTGCGCGAACTGGCGGAGGGCTTCAGCCGCCAGTTGATGATGCCATTCTCAATCAGCATCGGGCCGGACTGCACCGCATAACGGATGGCGGGAGAGGGTTTGTACGCCGGCAGCGGCACGATTTTCGCACGGCCGTTCGCCACCAGGAACACGCCGCCGGGGCGGATAAAGAAGTTCCCGCCGCCGGCGGAACGGTTTACCGGCGTCAGCCGTTTGCCGTCTTCGATATACAGCCCCAGCGGCGCGTAGGCTTTATCGTAAATGCCGCCGTTCATCGCCATCTGCACCCGGCCGTCGCCATCAATACCCGCCAGCAGCGAACGCAGGGAACCCCAGGCTTTGCCGTGCTGATCCTGCCAGTACATCGCAATGCGCTCTTTCTGCGCATCCACCCGATAGCTCTGCAGGGTCAGCGTCGGGTCGGTGAGGGTACAGGTGGCGCTGGCGACGGCGGCCAGAGGCAGCAGCGCCAGGGGGAGCAGGCAACGTAATAACATGGGCAGTCCTTTCTATGGTCTGCGCCGAGTATACCCGCCTCGCTGCCTTATGCCGCCCAAATCTCACAGTGTTTTTGCACCAGGCCGGAAAGCGAACCGCCGTTGGCGATAAAGTCGCGCATCTGCTGCGCTTCGCTGTGCGGCGATTTCGCCTGGCGGATCACCGCTTCCAGCGCCGCCGTCGCCTTCAGCTGATGGGCGAAGGGGGCCAGCCGGTCGGCGAGCTGCAGGATCTCCTGGCGGATGCTGCGCTGCTCTCCGCTGCGCACGTCGGTGAGGGTCCCGTCCAGCCCATAGCGGCACGCCTGATAGCGGTTAAAGGGGTACAGCAGATAATCATCAGGCTGGTGCTTAAAAGGGCGCTCCGTCAACAACCAGCAGGCCAGGGTCTGAATAAAGCCGGCGATATGGATCGCCTGGGCGAGGGTCAGGGGGGTGTCCATCACCCTGACCTCGACGGTACCAAACTGCGGGCTGGGGCGAATATCCCAGTGCAGATCCTTCATGCTGTCGATCATGCTGGTGTAGCTCAGCTGGCGGAACAGGCGACGAAACCCCTGCCAGTCTGCCACCCACGGCATCGGACCGTTGTCGGGATAGGAGGAGAAGCGGTTCAGGCGTGAACAGGCGAAGCGGCTGTCGGTACTGTCAAACCACGGCGAGGCGGCGTTAAGGGCGATGAAGTGCGGCACAAAGTGCGACAGACCGTGCAGCAGATAGAGGGCGTCGTCGCCGCTCTGGCAGCCGACGTGCACATGCTGGCCAAAGACCGTGGCCTGCTGCGCCAGATAGCCAAAATGCTCGACGGTTTTGACATAGCGCGGATTGTCGCTGATTTGCTGACGCTGCCAGGCATGAAAGGGGTGCGAACCGCCGCCGCAGATCTGCAGATGATGGCGCAGCGCCGCGCGCTGAACCGCCTGCTGGATGGCGCTGAGCTGGGTTTGGGCATGGCTGATGTCGCGGCACACCCCGGTGGCGATCTCCAGCATGCTCTCGGTGATGTCGTGTTTGGCTTCTCCCACGGTCAACTGATGTTGGACGTCGGCAATCAGCGTCGAGGCATCCTGGCTAAGGTCGTAACCCGGCGGGTTCACCACCTGCAGCTCCAGTTCGATACCGAGGGTAAAAGGATCGGAGCGGTGAAAATCGGCTAAAGGCATAGTCTCTCCCGGTCGATGTGTTCCCTGAAGTATAGAAGGGATTGATCCCGACGGATAATACGCGGCGGCGGAGGACGGGGATGAATAAAAAGTGACGCAGGGTGATTATTTGAAATTTGTCTTATAGCGGCTGGTGCAATTCTGCAACATATTTCCCGCTGGCGGTGCGGCGGAATAAGGCGAAATTATTTTCCCATAATTATCATGGTGATAATATAAGTCCTTCTTATTTTACCGGTCGGTTTTGGCCTATTTTCGTCCGCGTAAGAGCTGGTACGCATTTTGCCTGTTAATCCGTGACACTTTATTTAACAGGGATCATGTGATGCACAAAAAGACGTTATTTTCGCGTGCCGGTCGTCTCGCCGTGGCGGTGAGCGGCGCACTGGCCCTGGCGGGCGCCGCCTTACCTGCCAACGCCTCCACGCTGCGGATTGCCATGACCGCCGCGGATATTCCGTTAACCCTTGGCCAGCCGGATCAAGGCTATGAGGGCAACCGCTTTACCGGCATCCCGCTGTACGACGCGCTGGTGGAGTGGGATCTGTCGCAAGGTGAAAAGCCCAGCGGTCTGGTGCCGGGGCTGGCGACCGAGTGGCACATCGATCCGCAGAACACCAGCCGCTGGATTTTCACCCTGCGTCCGGGCGTCAGGTTCCATGATGGGACGGAGGTGAACGCCGACGCCATTGTCTGGAACGTGGATAAGGTGCTGAATAAAGCGGCGCCGCAGTACGCGCCGGGCCAGATCGGCAACACCCTGTCCCGTATGCCGACCCTCACCGGCGCAGAGAAAATTGACGATCACACTGTGGCGCTGACCACCTCGGAACCAGACGCGCTGCTGCCGTACAACATCACCAACCTGTTTATCGTCTCGCCGACGGCGTGGCAGAAGCAATATGATGCGGTGCCGGCCAGCGCGGGAGATAGCGCCGCGCGCAGCAAACAGGCGTGGACCGCCTTCGCCGCCCACGCGGTGGGCAGCGGCCCGTTCAAACTGGAGAAACTGGTGCCGCGTCAGCAGCTGATCCTCGATAAAAACCCCGACTACTGGAACAAAGATCGCATTCCCCGGGTGGATAAAGTGGTGTTGATCCCCTTGCCGGAGGCCAACGCCCGCACTGCGGCGCTGCTGTCGAAGCAGGTGGACTGGATTGAAGCCCCGGCGCCGGACGCCATCGATCAGATCAAATCTCAGGGTTTTCACCTCTACGCCAACACCCAGCCGCACCTGTGGCCCTGGCAGTTCTCCTTTGAAAAAGGATCGCCGTGGCAGGACATCCGCGTGCGCAAAGCGGCCAACCTGTGTCTGAACCGCGCCGAGCTGAAGAGCTACCTCGGCGGCTACATGACCGAGGCCACCGGGGTCTACGAGGCTGACAGCCCGTGGCATGGCAAACCCACCTTCCAGATCAAATATGACCCGGACACCGCCCGCCAGCTAATGACCGAGGCCGGATACAGCGCCAGCAAGCCGCTGCACGTCACGGTGGCCACCTCGGCCTCCGGCTCCGGGCAGATGCAGCCCTTGCCGATGAACGAGTATATCCAGCAGAGCCTGAAGAGCTGCTTCTTCAATGTGGATATCAAAGTGGTGGAATGGAACACCCTGTTTACCAACTGGCGCCTGGGCGCCCGGGACCCGTCGGCGAAAGGGATCGATGCGATCAACGTCAGCGCCGCGGTTAACGATCCTTACTTTGGCCTGATCCGCTTCTCGACCGCCAAAGCGTTTCCGCCGGTGGCGACCAACTGGGGTTACTTCTCCACTCCGGAGACGGAGAAGCTGGCTGCCGCCGTCAAACACGCCTTTACCCCGGCGGAGATGAACCAAGCGGCCGGTGAGCTGCACGCCGCGCTGGTGGATCAGGTGCCGTTCCTGTTTGTCGCCCACGACGTCGGGCCGCGCGCGATTTCCCCTGCGGTGACCGGGGTGGTGCAACCGCAGAGCTGGTTTATCGACCTCAGCCTGGTGAGCAAAAAAGAGTAATCGTGAAAGGGGCGACCGATGATCAATACGCTGCTATACCGCATTCTGCTGGCTATCCCCACCATGTTTGGGGTGGCGGTGATCTGTTTCATGCTGGTGCAGATCGCTCCGGGCGACCCGCTGGTGTCGGTGATGCCGCCGGACGCCTCGGAGGCGCTGCGTCAGACGTTAATGCAGGCTTACGGCTTTGATAAGCCGCTGCCCCTGCAGTTTATCCACTGGCTGTGGCGGGCGCTGCATGGCGACCTTGGTATGTCGGTCGCCACCGGCCGCCCGGTGATAGACGAAGTGATGACCGCGGTGGCGTACTCCCTGCGCCTGGCGCTGCTGGCGACGGCGATCGGCTTCGTCCTCGGCAGCCTGTTCGGCTTTGTCGCCGGCTATTTTCGCAACAGCGTCATTGACCGTCTGGCCTCGGTGTTGTCGGTATTTGGCGTCAGCGTGCCGCACTACTGGCTGGGGATGCTGCTGGTGATCCTCTGCAGCGTTAAGTTCGCGCTGCTGCCGGCCACCGGCGGCGGGCCGATAGGCGAGGTGGGCTGGCACTGGGACTGGGCGCACCTGCAGTTCATGCTGCTACCGGCCATCACCTTGTCGGTGATCCCCACCGGGATTATCGCCCGCACCGTGCGCTCGCAGGTGGCTGATATCCTCAGCCAGGAGTTTATCGTTGGCCTGCGCGCCCGCGGGCTCAATGAGTCGCGCATCTTTGTCCACGTCATGAAAAATGCCGCGCCCACCGCGCTGGCGGTGATGGGGCTGCAGGTGGGCTATCTGATGGGCGGCTCGATCCTTGTGGAGACCGTTTTCTCCTGGCCGGGAACCGGATTGCTGCTTAACACCGCCATTTTTCAGCGCGACCTGCCCCTGCTGCAGGGCACCATCTGGGTGCTGGCGCTGTTTTTCGTGCTGCTCAACCTGCTGGTGGATATTCTGCAGACCACCCTCGACCCGCGTATTAAGAGGAGCTGACCATGGTGGATACGGCAACGACGAAAGCGGTTCCGGCCGCAGCGGCCCACGCTTCCCGGCAAGGTTACTGGCGTGGGGTATTGCGCCGCCTACTGCGCGACCCCGGCGGCGTGGTGGTGGGCGTGCTGATCCTCCTGCTGCTGGCCCTGGCGCTGTTCGGTCCGTGGCTTATCGTCAAAGATCCCTATCAAACGTCGATGTTCCTGCGCCTGAAACCCATCGGCAGCGACGGCTTCCCGTTGGGCTCGGATGAGCTGGGACGCGACATGCTGTCGCGGCTGATCCTTGGCACCCGACTGTCGCTGTTTATGGGAATTGTCCCGGTGGTGTTCGCCTTTTTTATCGGCGGGGCCATCGGGATTATCGCCGGCTACACGGGCGGAAAAACCAATACCGTGATTATGCGCACCGTGGATGTGTTCTATGCCTTTCCCTCCGTCCTGCTGGCGATTGCGCTGTCGGGAGCGCTGGGGGCGGGCATCGGCAATGCGTTGC
>NZ_PIOG01000136.1:0-474 GCF_002810545.1 Klebsiella sp. A-Nf5
TTTGACATGCAGGCCGTCACCTTCGCCCTGTTTAGCGGAAAAACCGACGAGGCGAAACAGCGCCTGTATCTCACCCAGCTACGGCGCATTGCCGGTCAATTTGATATCGAAGGCCGTCAGATGGCCGAGCTGGAGCGTACGCGGCCCTGGCACTACAGTAATTTCAACCTTGAAGCCTACAACCGCCTCGGGCGACTGGGCGAGAAAGCGGGCGTCGATATCTGGAACTTCACCCTTGATGACCATAGTCTGCGCAAAGGCTATCAGTACATCGCCGGATTTATTAACAGCGATACTCCATGGCCATGGAAAGACATTGATAACATGGATGACCAAAAAGCGCTGCGCAATATCGCCACTGCCGCCCACGCCTGGCCGGAAGGTCCGCTGTTTCGCAACAAAGCGCAGTGGCTGCGGGCGAAATATCCCGACGATATCACCACCCTTATTGCCCCGCTTTTACCATCCTCAGAG
>NZ_PIOG01000083.1:0-472 GCF_002810545.1 Klebsiella sp. A-Nf5
TACATTAAATAGTTTATGCGTATATCCTTTGCGTAGATCAGCATCGACGAATAAAACTTTCTTACCAGTTTGTGCGATTACTGCGGCTAAGTTAGTACTAACAAAAGTCTTACCTGCGTTCGGGCTAGCACCAGATATCATAAGGATGTTGTTTCGAGATTCTAACATTGCGAAATGAAGGCTCGTTCTTAATCCCCTTATAGCCTCTATAGCTAGATCTGCAGGGTTCTCGACAGCTAAAAATCCAGCAGAATACTCACTATTCGCTTTCTTTTTAACACTAATTGTTTTTGCTGCCTGCATTGCTTGTTTAGAAAAGGCCTCTGCTACCGGAATACTCGCATAGACATTAATCCCGATTTCCTCTAGTTGCTCTGGTGACTCAATTCCTCTTCTAAGGAAAATTTGTAAAAAGACTAGTCCAATCGACACAACCCCACCACCTATTATACCAAGAAGCACAATAATGGCT
>NZ_PIOG01000119.1:0-472 GCF_002810545.1 Klebsiella sp. A-Nf5
CCAATGCTCATTATAAAACCTACTAATTTGTGGCAAATCATCCCAACGTTTTCCTTTAATACCGAATAGAACCTGAGTCCACCCAGCCAGATGAATTGATTGTTTCCCTAAATCCTTTATAAAAGAAGCTAAAGGTAAACCGTAGGCTCCACAGCCAATTATTGCCACATCGAAATCCATTTTCTTAATATCATTTTGCATCTTTTCTAACGCCTCAAACCATGTTTTGAACTCAGTTTTGTTATCGAGCATAGAAACTATTGGTTTGTATGTTAGTAGTTCAAAGTTAGGTAATACATCAGGATCTGACCATATATTCTCGCGATTCTCATATTGGCTTTTTATTTCATCAATGAATGGATGTATAACTAAAACTTTACGTCCCTCTAAATTTTTAGTCCAAGGTTGCTTATATAAAAACGGCGCGTAATATCCAGTTAAATTTACTTTAACTGAGTTTACTAGGTCTTGG
>NZ_PIOG01000237.1:0-469 GCF_002810545.1 Klebsiella sp. A-Nf5
GAGCGACGTCCCCGACGACGCCGCCACCCGCAAAACGCTCAGTACACCCGCGGGCTGAACACAACCCTCTGTTATCGCCGTGCCGTGTGCTGGCTGTGCCGTGCCTTCACTTTAGCCCGGCAGCCGCAGAGGCTGGAGTTCGCTGGCGCACCCATCTCCGGATAAGGAAGTCGCCGGCTTGCCGTTGCCGCCGGCTCCGCTTCACCCGGCCCCATCCCTCCGGTCTGTGGCCTTATTCCTGCGTCTGTCGCGTCGCGACATCTGCTTCCGCTTTTCTCCCTGTGGTCGAAAAACGGGGGGAGAAACCCTGTATTCAACCTCCTGCATCGCGACGGGTAGTGCCGTGCCTTCACTTTAGCCCGGCTGCTGCAGATGCAAGGGTTCGCTGACGCCGCCATCCTCGCCCGGTCGCAGTTTTTTTTTGATGCTCGCCGTTCTTCCCGTCGTTTTCTCGCTCAGGTTTCGCTCG
>NZ_PIOG01000133.1:0-466 GCF_002810545.1 Klebsiella sp. A-Nf5
TCTCGATTTGCAGGTTTGCATCGATACCATTGTCGAGGCGCATCGCTGCGGCATTAATCTGATTGATACCGCGCCGGGATACAACTTTGGCAACAGTGAAGTGATTGTCGGGCAGGCGCTGAAAAAGCTGCCGCGTAACGATATCGTTGTCGAAACCAAATGTGGCATCGTTTGGGAGCGGACGGGCAGCCTGTTTAACAAAGTTGGCGATCGTCAGCTGTACAAAAATCTCACGCCCGAGTCGATTCGCGAAGAGGTGGAAGCCAGCCTGCAAAGGCTGAGTATCGACACCATTGAGAAAAAAACATCCGTGCATTCAGCATCACATGAACACAATTCGTTGTTATCAGACAAAATATCTCCTTAAAAAGTACGTTGAGCAAAATCTTTTAGTATTTTTGGTCTGCGTCTACCCGATCATTTTTACTCCCTATACCGTGACACTATCAATCCTTCCCGCAGTTCG
>NZ_PIOG01000225.1:0-38169 GCF_002810545.1 Klebsiella sp. A-Nf5
AAATGGCGTTGCCTAAATCGATATCAAACCCCGCCAGCTTGCCCTGCGGATCTTTCCATTCAAACGGCGCGAAAGTCGGGTCGACGCCGAAGCGGATTTCTTTTCCTCCTTCGGCCAGCGCCGACGTCGACGCCATTAATGCCAGCCATAGCAACAGTGATTTTTTCATTCGCGTTCTTCTCCTGAGATTAGCGACAGTGCTTTTCCACCAGGCGGGCGAACAGCGTCGCGCCGGTGGTGATAATGTCATCGTTAAAGTCGTAGCCGGGGTTGTGCACCATGCAACCGCCCTTCTCCCCTTTCTCACCGTTGCCGAGCAGGAAGTAGCTGCCCGGGCGTTCGCGCAGCATAAAGGCGAAATCCTCGCTGGCGTTCATCGGCGAGACCGACTCCAGAACCCCCTCGCGGCCAAACACCTCCAGCGCCAGCGCCCGGGCGAAATCGGTCTCTTCGGGACTGTTGGTCAATACCGGGTAGGAGTCGTAAACCTCCACGGCGCTGCTGGCGCCATAGCTTTTGGCGGTAAATTCAGCGAGCTCGTGAATACGCTTGATCAGCAGGTCGCGAATGTCCGGCTTCATCGCCCGCACGCTCAGCTCCATCACCACGCTCTCCGGAATGACGTTGGAGGCGATACCAGCCTGGAAAGTACCGACGCTGACCACTGCCGTTTCCCCCGGCGGCACGTTGCGCGCCACGATGCTCTGCAGGGCCATCACCAGCGCCGCACCGGCGACGATCGGGTCGACGGTTCGCTCCGGATGGGCGCCGTGGCCGCCGTAGCCGGTAATCGTAATTTTGACGGTGTCCGCCGAGGCCATAAAGTTGCCGGCATAGAAGCCCAGCTTGCCCACCGGCAGCCCTGGCATGTTGTGCAGACCAAAGATGCGTTCGCAGGGGAACTGCTCGAACAGGCCGTCTTTAATCATTAAATCGGCGCCGCCGATAGCCTCTTCCGCCGGCTGGAAGATCAGATGCACCGTGCCGTTAAACTGGCAGGCCGGCGAGGCGATGTATTTTGCCGCCGCCAGCAGAATGGTGGTGTGGCCGTCATGGCCGCAGGCGTGCATTTTTCCAGGTACCGTACTGGCCCAGGGCAAATCAGTAGTTTCATGGATCGGCAGCGCGTCCATATCGGCGCGCAGGCCAATAGTACGCGGCGAGTCGCCTTTGCTCAGGCTGCCGACGACGCCGGTTTTACCGAGGCCGCGGGTGACCTGATAGCCCCACTCCGTCAGCTTGCTGGCGACCAGTTCGCTGGTATTAAACTCTTCAAGACTTAATTCCGGATTGGCATGTAAATAATGACGGATAGAAATCATTTCCGCTTCCGTCGCTTTAATTTCTGGAATTACATAATCACTCATGCCGTTCTCCGGGAAATAAATTAAGAACTTAACACGGTATCGTGGTGGAAACTTTATGCAAGCAGCATTTCTAATAGCTGGAATGAACTCATCTTATTTAATAATCCGCACATTACAGAGTAATAAATAATCAAAATAGTGAAATTTAAAAATAAACGTTTATTTTATGGAGGATTTACAGTTATTTAACCTACCATTACCGACCATATTCAGATTTAAATAAAATAAACGTGTATGAAATTACAGACGCTTTTCCTCGCCGCCATCGTCACGCTGGCGGGCTGCAGCGCGCAGGGCGATACCGCCAGCCAGCAGCGGGCCAGCATCCAGAAGATGCGCAGCGAAACCCTCAACAAGCTTTACGCCCTGCAGCCTGAGGCCCGCAGTGATATTCAGCATGCGAAGGGGTATGCGGTGTTTGCTAATAACAGCAGCAAGATCCTGCTGTTCGGATTTGGCAGCGGCTACGGCGTGGTGCGGAATAAGGCCACCGGGAAGGACACCTATATGAAAATGGCCCAGGGCGGCGCCGGCCTGGGGATGGGGATTAAGCAGCAGCGCACAGTGCTGGTTTTCCATGATAAAGCGGCCCTGGAGACCTTTATCCGCCAGGGATACATGGTTGGCGCCGATGCGAACGCCGCTGCAAAATATGATGACAAAGGCATCGCGCCGATCGCCGCCTCCACCAGCGGCGTGGCGTCAGATACCGCCTCGCTGCCCTCGAAGGTCAACGTCTACGACCTGACCGAAAAAGGGCTGGCCGCCCAGGCAATGATCAATGGTTATAAATACTGGCCGGATGATGCGCTGAACCCGTAGCTTTCATGTCCGCACGGTCATCGTGCGGACCGTATTTGCTCGCGGCCCAACGGCGCAAACTGCTAGCCTGGTCACACTCCCTCTCTTTTCTTTTTTACTTTGTTTCCTCAGTTAACTATGTTGTTGTCACTTTCTATGGCAAACGTAACCACGAGGTCACATCATGAATCCACGTCCCAGCCGGATCGCCAGGGGGATTAGCCTGGCAATGACAGGCATTCTCGCACTCTGCGCGCCACTGGCGGTCAACGCCGCCGACAATGCCATCTGTGAGATAGCCGCCAAAGTGGTGCCCTATCAGACCACGCCCCGTGTCTTTGTCCTGACGGATATTGGTAACGAGCCCGACGATCAGATGTCGCTGACCCGCTTTTTACTCTACGCCAATGAAATGAACATTGAGGGGCTGGTGGCAACCACCTCAACCTGGCAGCGGGAGAAAGTCCATACCGATATGATTGACCTGGTGCTCGGCCATTACGGTGAGGTACAGCCTAATTTACTGAAACATGCGGCGGGCTTCCCGACGCAGAGTCAACTGGAAAAGGTTGTCGCCCCCGGACTTGCGGGTTACGGTCTGGCCGCCACGGGCAAGGGGAAGAATACCGCTGGCTCCGACCTGTTGGTTCGCGCCATCGAAAAGAGCACTGATACCCATCACCCGCTCTATATCAATCTGTGGGGCGGTGCCAATACGCTGGCACAGGCATTACAAGATCTGAGCGCAAAACATCCAGCCAGCACGGTAGCCGCTCTCACCGGCAATCTGGTGGTTTATTCGATTTCCGATCAGGATGACGCAGGTTTCTGGATCCGTGCGCACTATCCGGCAATCACCTATATCGTCGATCCCTCCAGTCAGAATGGTGAAGACTACGCTCGCGCCACCTGGACCGGCATCAGCGGCGATAAATATTATCGCAACGCGCCAGGAGCGGATTTCACCACCGTCTCCCAGCACTGGCTGGATCAAAATATCCGCAGTAAGGGGCCGATGGGTAAAGGCTATCTGCAGTATTTGTTTATTATGGAAGGCGATACGCCCGCCTTCCTTGGGCTCATCCGCAACGGTCTTAATAGCGAGCGAAATCCCGGCTGGGGAGGCTGGGGCGGGCGTTACATTGTCCGCCAGCCCCAGCATGAAACACGTCCAGTCTGGAGCAGCGGCGGCGATTTTTATCCAGGCAACCCGAATGCTGCCGATACCGTGACCGGCGTCGACGGAAAGCAGTACACGTCCAATCAGGCAACAATCTGGCGCTGGCGCGAAGCTTTTCAGCATGATTTTGCTGCCCGTATGGACTGGACTATCAAAGATTATGCTTCAGCCAACCACAATCCGCAGGTGGTGGTTAACGGCGACAGCGGGCAGGCAGCACTACTGCTGACGACCACCGTGGGGGAAACCCTGAAGCTGAGCGCCGAGGGCAGCAAAGATCCGGATGGTAACATGCTCCATTATCAATGGTTCCTCTATCCGGAAGCCGGCTCCGCCAGTTCGCAACCGGTGGCGGTAAGCGATGTTCAGGGCCGTCGCGGTGAGGATAATCTGCAGGCGCCGGCAGTGCTGGCCCTGAGTGAACAAAGGCAATCGCGCACCGAGGTCAAAGCGTTACGCCAGGGCACCGAACACCTCATCCTCGCGGTGACGGATAACGGCACGCCCGCACTGACCTCCTATCGCCGGGTGATCGTCACCGTCAACTAGTCCTGCTGGCGTCCACCACTTTTCCAGCCCGCACTCACACGGGCTGGATGATATGATGAGGCCTCGACTCATGGTCATTAAGGGCGGAATCGCGTGGACTACCGACAGCAGATCCTCAATATCTTGCACAGTGAAAACGAATCGCGGGCGGAGATGACCCGGCGTCTGGGCGTCACCAAAGCGTACATCACTAAACTGACCGCCCGACTGCTGGAAGAGGGCTTAATCGAAGAGCGGGATGTGAAGGATACGTCGTTTGGTCGCCCACAGCAGTGCCTGGCCGTCAAAGAGGGCTGTGCCTGGAGCATCAATATTATGTTGCGCCGGGGGAGCTTTCAGGCAACGCTGAACGACTATCGGACGCTGAACGCCCCGCTGGCCAGCGAGCAGTTCAGCCTGCCGGACATCATGACGCCCGACGAACTGACCCAGTTAATTGCCAAAGGTGTCCAGGCGCTATGTCTGCAGGCCTCTCTGGCAGTTGAGCGTATTAACGTGGTGAGCATTGCGCTGCAGGGCGGGATTGAGCATACCACTGGCGTAGTGCGCTACTGCCCCCTCTTCCCCGATGAAAATATTACGCTGATGGCACACATTGAGCAGCGTCTCGGCCTTCCCACCCGCATTTATAATATCGCCCACTGCACGACCTATCAGCTGGCTAAACGCTGGCCGGGCCGCTCCTGGATCGCGTTTATGCCGGGTTTTGGTAGTCTCGGTTTTGGCTATTGCACTCACGGCGTACCGGGACTGGGCGAGAACGGGTTTTACCCGGAAATTGTCCACTTGCCTTATGAGGGTGGTCTGGAGCAGGCGTTTAACGTTAACCCGGCGAATAAGGCGGCCGGCATTCAGAAAACCGCTAACGCCCTGTACTTCGCCATCTGCTGCACTGCGCCGATCCACAACATACGGCTGGTTATCGCCACTGGCGAACTCTTTGAAGATTATGGCGACGAGATTTTGCCATTGACGCAGAAGATGCTGGCCGCCAGTCCAAACCGTCATATTCGCGAGATTACCTTACACCACGACAAAACCGGGCATAACTATGGCTGGCAAGGGCTGGTCCAGCTCAGCTCAGATGCCATCACCGCGCAGCTGGCGTAAAAAAACCGGATCAGGTGTTCCCTGACCCGGCGTCGCAGAAAAGCGCATCGAGCAGCGCGTTTAGTGGCCGAGGGCGCCGCTCACCAGAATCGAGGTGATGATCCCGGTCGCCGCGGCGATCAGCACATAGTTACCGTCGATATAGGACCAGTGATGGCCTTCCGGCGGGCGCGGCAGGCCGCGGTCGCTCCAGTCGCGGACGCGATATTCATCGCCACGGAACGACGCCGGAGCCGGGTGGCCTTTACGGAAATCGTTACCGCGCCAGGCGAAATGATCCTGCTCATGACGCCCCTGATCGCGATTGTCATGACCGTCGCGATCCGGGCCACGCTGGTCATGGTCGCCCTGATGATGCGCGTCAGGTCCGCCCTGCGGCGCATGCCCATCATGGTCCTGGCCGTTCTGCCAGACCGTTGGCTGCCCCGGGCGATGGCCGTCGTTCGGGCCATCGGCAAAGGCCGGGACGCTCAGCACACACGATAAAATTACTGCCAGAGAAATCATCTTTTTCATAGTACACCTCCTGATTGAGGTCTTTTGTACCGGGAAAATGTGAAGAAAGAGTGAGTATCTGGTTAACCAGGATGATTCCTGGTATCGTCGGCTATCGGGAAAAGGTGGTGCTGATGGCGGGGCAATAAAAAAGGCCGCTCTCGCGACCTCTATTCAGACGGGTAAAAGGACTTATTCAGTCACTTTATTTTTTAACTCTTCGGCGCCGGTTTTGGTTTTATCCCAGCCCTTTTCTGCACCGGATTTGGTGGCGTTCCAGCCTTTTTCACTGGCCTCTTTGGTCTTATCCCACCCCTTCTCGGTGCCTTCTTTGGTCTTGTTCCAGGTTTTCTGCGCGCCTTCGCTCACCTGGCTGCCGACGCTGTCCTGCTTGCCTTCGGCGGCGTGTTTCGCCTTCAACTGCTGCTCTTCGCCCTCATGCTGGGCCTGGTGCAGCCTCTCTTTGGCGGTGTTGGCGTTGGCATTCGCCGCCGCGACGGTATCATCTGTTGCATGTGTTGTCGCAGCAAAAACCGGAGCTGCAACCAGAATAGCCGATAACGCAATCATTGCTTTTTTCATAATATCCTCTCTCACGTGTCGTGTTATGAGTCGCATTCAGGATGGCACAACGAACCGGGGATGACACTAGGAATTAGCCTGAAAAACGTCTTCGACCTCCAGCCATGGCAGAAAATGCTGCCGCCGCGCGCGCCCTGTCGGCGTTGGCATAATTTCCAACATGTTTGTTACATTTTATGAAATTTGCCCTTGATATACTTGCCGTTGATGTTCATTCGAGAATACTTCTCAGAATCATTATATTTATAAATTGGCAAACGGAACTCCTTTTATGGCAAGAAAATCAGTAAGATCGCTGTTGCTTACTGCGCTGATCGCGACTCCCCTTTTCAGCTATGCGACCCAATATCCCCTGACGGTCACCGACCTTGACGGCCGCCAGGTCACCCTGTCCAAAGAGCCGCAGCGTATTATTTTGCAGGATGGCCGCGACATTATGACCCTCGCCCTGCTGGACCGGGACGATCCGTTTAAACGGCTGGTGGCATGGAATAATCTGGCGAAAAAGCAGGACGTTGCCACCTGGCAGATGCTGAAAACGAGGTGGCCGCAGTCGGCCACGATCCTTGACATGGGCTTCAGCGACAAAGGGAATGTCGATCTTGAAAGCGTCATCGCCCGTCAGCCGGATCTGATGATCGCTCAGCTACGCGCCAGGCCAGCGCTGATGGAGAGTGGCGTCATCGACAAGCTCAGCGCCCTGCACGTTCCGGTGCTGTTTGTCGACTATGAGATCGACCCGGCGAAAGATACCGCCCCCAGCATCGACCTGCTGGGCAAAGTCCTTAACCGCGAGAGCCAGGCCAAAGCCTTTACCGATTACTATCGTCAGCAGCTGCAGACGATTCGCCAGAAAACCGCGGCCATCACGCCGAAGGCCAACGTCTTCGTGGAAGCGCTGGCCGGCAACAGCGACGCCTGCTGCTTTACCCACGGCCACAGCGGCTGGGGCGGGCTGGTGGAGGCGGTCGGGGCGAACAATATCGGTTCGCAGCTGCTGCCGGGCGCCTCCGGGTTCGTCTCGCTGGAGAAAATCATCAGCATGAAGCCCGACGCCTGGATCATGACTGGCTCGAAGCGCGGCAATAGCCAGGTGCTGCCCCTGGGTTATGAGGTTAAGCCGGAGGCAGTGAAGGCCCAGGCGCAGATCCTGCTGGCGCGACCTGGGGTCAGCCAGATCCCGGCGGTACAGGAAAAGCGGGCCTATGGCGTCTATCACCACTTCTATAACCACCCGTGGAATATTGTCGGCATGGAATACCTGGCGAAAGACATCTACCCGCAGGCCTTCGGCGATCTCAACCCGGATGAGACTTACCATTATATCGTGCGCCATTTCACCGACCTGCCGGACCAGCCGTTCGTCTTCTCCTGGCAGCAGAGCGAGTAATCCGGCATGCGTTTAACCTCCGACTCCGTGCTCGACGGGCTGCCCGCCGGGACCTCTGGCGTGATAGATGATTATCGCCGTATCCTGCGTCGCCGCCTGCTGCTGATGCTCCTGCTGGCGCTGTTGATTGTCGCGTCGCTGCTGCTCGATTTTATGCTCGGCCCCTCCGGTCTGCCGCTGCAGAGCCTGTGGCAGACGTTAACCGATCCGGCCAGCGCCGATCCGGGCACGCGCGCCATCGTCTGGGATATCCGTCTGCCCTATGCGGTGATGGCGATTATCGTCGGTCTGGCGCTGGGACTGGCCGGCGCCGAAATGCAGACCATCCTCAATAACCCGCTGGCCAGCCCGTTTACCCTGGGCGTCTCCTCGGCTGCGGCGTTTGGCGCCGCGCTGGCGATTGTGCTGGGTATTGGCCTGCCCGGTATTCCCGGCCAGTGGTTTATCTCGGCCAACGCCTTTATCTTCGCCCTGCTGGCGGCCCTGCTGCTGGACGGCATCACCCGCTGGACCCAGGTGGCCACCTCCGGCGTCATCCTGTTCGGCATCGCGCTGGTCTTTACCTTTAACGCCCTGGTCTCGATGCTGCAGTTCATCGCCAACGAAGACACGCTGCAGGGGCTGGTGTTCTGGACCATGGGCAGCATCGACCGCGCCTCCTGGAGCAAAGTCGCCATCCTGCTGGTCGCCCTGGCGCTGGTGATGCCCCTGTCGCTGCGCAGCGCGTGGAAGCTGACCGCCCTGCGGCTGGGCGAGGATCGGGCCATCAGCTTTGGCATTAACGTTCGCCGTCTGCGCCTGACCACGCTGCTGCGGATCAGCATTCTGTCGGCGCTTTCGGTGGCTTTTGTCGGGCCAATCGGCTTTATCGGCCTGGTGGCGCCGCATATTGCGCGGATGCTCTTCGGCGAAGACCATCGCTTTTATCTGCCCGCCAGCGCACTGATCGGCGCCCTGGTGCTCTCCCTGGCCTCCATCGCCTCGAAGAACCTGATCCCGGGGGCCATTATTCCGGTGGGGATCGTCACTTCCCTGGTCGGGGTCCCGTTCTTTTTGAGCATTATTTTACGTCATCGGGGGCAGGTATGAGCGACCAGACGTTATCCGGGCTGTCGCTGTCTCACTTCAGCGCCGGCTACCCCAGACGCAAGGTGATCGAGAACCTGACGGTTCCCCATCTGCCGCGCGGGAAAATCACCGCGCTGCTGGGGCCAAACGGCAGCGGTAAATCAACGTTAATGCGGGCGATGGCGGGTCTGGGCCCCTGCCGCGGCGAGCTGCTGCTGGAGGGGGAAAATCTGCTGACGCAGCCGTTCTCACGTCGCGCAGAGCAGGTGGTCTATCTTCCGCAGACGCTGCCCGCCGGCGTGCATCTGCATGTGCTGGAGTCGATTATCGTTGCCCAGCGCGCCGCCGGAGGACGCCACAGTCCGCAGCACCAGGAGGAGGTGATGGCGCTGCTGCGACAGCTGGGGATTGCCCACCTGGCGATGAGCTACCTCGATCAGCTTTCCGGCGGGCAAAAGCAGTTGGTGGGTCTCGCCCAGTCGCTGATCCGCCAGCCGCGCCTGCTGCTGCTCGACGAACCGCTCAGCGCCCTTGACCTCAACTACCAGTTTCACGTGATGGATCTGGTGCGCCGGGAGACCCGGCGGCGCAACATCGTAACCCTGGTGGTGGTGCACGATATCAATATTGCCCTGCGTCACGCCGACCACGTGCTGATGCTCAAGGCGGGCCATCTGCTCGGCGACGGCACCCCGGCCGCGGTCATCACCCCCGAGACTCTGGCGGCGGTCTATGGGGTCCGCGGGCGTATTGAACCCTGTTCGCAGGGGGTGCGGCAGGTGATTATTGACGGCCTGGTGGACAGCGAGGCCTGACTGCGGCGCGGGGCGGCACGTCCGCCCCGCGCCCACCGGCTTAGTGATCGAGATAGATATAGTTTTCCCAGCTCTTCATGCGGATCAGGATCTTCCGGATCAGCGACAGCTCTTTCAGGTGATCCGAGTAGACCGCCGCCTCAAGGGTGGCCCCCTGCGGCAGAGCGTATTCGGCAAATCGCGGATCGGTCACCTTCAGCACCACCAGCGCCCGGCCGTGGGTATTGAGCGCATCCGTGGTCAGCAGTTTGCCCTGCCCCTGGAACTGGCTCTCGCCAATCGCCGGCAGCACGTCAGCCACTTCTCCGCGAAAGACGGTGCCCGGGATAGCCGGAAACATCAGCTCCGCGGGCTCGCCTTTGTGCAGACGCTGCAGGGCGTTCTGGCGAAATGCCGCGACGTACTCCCGCGAGGCGGCGCCCTCCACCGGCACAAAGGTCATCAGCGGGATCATCCCCAGCGCAGTGGACATGGTGCCCGGCCGTAAGCCGACGGTACTGACATAACCATCCTCCGGGGCGCGGACGACGGTGTTCTCCAGCTGAAACTGCGCCTTTTGCAGCTGCGCCAGCAGGGAGGCCACGGTGGTATTTTTGCCCTTCACCACCGAGTCCAGCGCATTACGCGCCTGAACCACCTTCGCCTGAGCCGAGCTAACGCTGGCTTCATCGGCTTTCCACGTCTGCAGACGGGTATCAACCATTTGATCGGAGAAGGCGCCCTGGGCATGGCCCTCCCGATAGCGGGCATACTCTCGCCGCGACTGGTCGCGCTGGGCCACCGCTCTGCTCAGCTCGGCCTGCGCCTGGCTTAACGCCGCGTTTAAGGAGAGCGCATCCTGACTGGCCGCTTTTATCTGCGCCTGCAGATCGTCCACTTTCGCCTGGAACGGCGTCGGGTCGAGGGTAAACAGCACATCGCCCTTATGCAGCATCTGGTTAGGCTTCACCGGTACGCTCTGCACCCGACCGCGCACCTGCGACACAATCGGCACGGTGCGGAACACCTGATTACCGACGTCGGTATAGGGGAAGTTGTAGTTCATCCCGAAGATCACCGCGCCAATCAGGGCAATACCGCCGAGCACCGCCGTCGGCACGGTCCACTTATTGAGCGGGATGCGAAAAACGTTAAACACCACGATGCACAGCGCGGCGTAGGTCAGCAACATTAACGTTTCCATTAGTTTGCCTCCTTCGTTTTGAGCGCATCCACCTCGCGCTGGACCTGTTCCAGCTGCTGGACTACCGTTTCCAGACGCTGATGCAGCGCCAGCTGGTCATCGGCGATGCGGCGCATCCCCCACCCGCGGTCTTCGCGCCACAGCGTCGCCCAGATCCATAACAAAGGCCACAGCGCGTGCAGGGTAAATAAGCTGACCCAACCGGCATAATGGATCGCATCCTGATGAGGATGGCGCCGCTCTTTAGCGATTTCATAAGGAATATCGTGAATAACAATGACGCCATAAAAAAGTATTAAGGCCACGGCGATCAGAATGGCCAGCGCAACATAATCCAGGGTCATAAAATAACTCCAGAGTGAAAGGTTAACTAAATAAAACAGCCAGATTCAGACGTAACGGGGCCGGGGAAAAAGCGCGCTTAGCGCTTTCCCAGGTGGTAATAGCAACGTGATGGCGTCAATCTGCCGAATCGGGTTCAGAATTTCTCAGGAATATGACGGTCGATAGAGATCAGCTTGCCTTTTTTCACCGTGATATATCCCCCCTCGCGCAGCGCGGCCAGCACCTGGTACACATAGCTGCGCGAGAGATTGGTTCGTTTAATAATAAATGCCGACAGGCTCTCACGCTGGCCACCATCAATTTCGCCGCGATATAAATAGCGCGACAGCATCGATTTAATGGTCTGAAAACTCGTCTGGCTACCGCGTTCATAGTGCGCATCAAGGGCAAATATGCCCATATAGGCCAGGATCGTGGTCAGCTCTTGCATATAGCCCGGCGACGAATGAAAGAATATTCGCTCAAAATCGCTGGCGGTTATTTTCGCCAGCTGGCACTCGCCCAGACACTGATAATAGAGCGCGACCGACGGACAATAATGTTCCAGCAATCCTAACGGCATATGCGCGATAACAATGCCGATCAGGTTCTGCTCATCACCAAAGGCCAACGTCATTTGCCCCTGCAGCAGAAAGTAGAGATAGCCCGGCTGCGGAATAAAGCCCTGGTCTTTGCCCAAACTCAGCGTTTCACTGCAGGCGATCACCGCCGGCAGATGCGTGGTCAGCGTCAGCTTCTGGTACCGATCGTAAATATCGCCAAAACTGAGGTTCATCGCGCTGCGCACTCCTTTACCTTTGGTCACCGCGGTGGGGCTAACCGCGACCTGTTGAACTATACCTAAGCGGGTGGGGAAGAAAAAGTCCAGATCTGGAGTGGCGAAATATTCCGCCTGGGTCACATTTTTTACCCTCGCCTCCCTGTTTCGTGACCCGATCGTTCCGCTTACCGGTGGGCTATGCTTTAATTAGCTAAACCGGTTTAATAGAGTTTAGCTAAGAGGAGTTTGTCGAATGAATGGAAAAATCTGGGTACTCGGCGATGCGGTCGTCGATCTCCTGCCCGATGGAGAGGGCCGCCTGCTGCAATGCCCTGGCGGTGCGCCAGCCAACGTCGCGGCCGGCGTGGCGCGGCTCGGCGGCGACAGCGGCTTTATTGGCCGCGTCGGCGACGATCCCTTCGGCCGCTTTATGCGTCACACCCTGGCGCAGGAGAAGGTCGATGTGAATTATATGCGCCTCGACGCCGCGCAGCGCACCTCCACGGTGGTGGTCGATCTCGATCAGCACGGGGAGCGCACCTTTACCTTTATGGTCCGTCCGAGCGCCGATCTGTTTCTTCAGCCCGAGGATCTCCCGCCGTTTGCCGCCGGCCAATGGCTGCACGTCTGCTCCATCGCCCTCAGCGCGGAGCCAAGCCGCAGCACGGCATTCGCGGCAATGGAGGCGATAAAACGCGCCGGGGGCTATGTCAGCTTCGACCCCAATATCCGCAGCGACCTGTGGCAGGATCCGCAGGACCTGCGTGACTGTCTCGACCGGGCGCTGGCCCTCGCCGACGCCATAAAACTCTCGGAAGAGGAGCTGGCCTTTGTCAGCGGCAGTGACGACATCGTCAGCGGCATCGCCCGCCTCAATGCCCGCTTCCAGCCGACGCTGCTGCTGGTGACCCAGGGCAAAGCGGGGGTCCAGGCCGCCCTGCGCGGGCAGGTTAGCCACTTCCCCGCTCGCCCGGTGGTGGCCGTTGATACCACCGGCGCCGGCGATGCCTTTGTCGCCGGGCTGCTCGCCGGCCTCGCCGCCCACGGTATCCCTGACAACCTCGCCGCGCTGGCTCCCTACCTTACGCTGGCGCAAACCTGCGGCGCGCTGGCCACCACCGCCAAAGGCGCCATGACCGCCCTGCCGTTCAGGGACGATCTTCAGCAGCCGTTTTGATCCCGTTGGGCCGGCGTAACGGCCCACTTTGCTGGCGACATCACAATTCTTAAACCGGTTTAGCAATTTTTATTTTCACCGCGTTACCGACATGTTTACCATATTAACTAAACCGGTTTAGCAAAAGTTAGCACACTCACTGATTTTCACCTTTGGATGTCAACAGCATGTATAAAAAACGGAAGTTAGCCATTCTTATTGCTTTGCTAACCGGCACCGCCGCCGCCCATGGGCAGACAGACCTGAACAGCATTGAAGCGCGTCTTGCCGCTCTGGAAAAACGCCTGCAGGACGCCGAAACCCGCGCCAGCACTGCCGAAAGCCGTGCCGCCTCGGCGGAGCAGAAAGTTCAACAGTTAACCCAGCAGCAGCAGCAAACCCAGGTCACCACTCAGCAGGTGGCCAAGCGCACCACTCAGTTAGAAGAAAAAGCCGAACGGCCCGGCGGCTTTGAGTTCCACGGCTATGCTCGTTCCGGCGTGATCATGAACGACTCCGCCGCCAGCACCAAATCCGGCGCTTATATGACGCCCGCCGGGGAGACCGGCGGCGCCATTGGTCGTCTGGGTAACCAGGCCGACACCTATGTGGAAATGAACCTCGAACATAAGCAGACCCTGGACAACGGGGCAACCACCCGTTTCAAAGTGATGGTGGCCGACGGGCAGACCACCTATAACGACTGGACGGCAAGCAGCAGCGACCTGAACGTGCGCCAGGCGTTTGTCGAGCTGGGCAACCTGCCTACCTTCGAAGGACCGTTCAAAGGCTCGACCCTGTGGGCCGGGAAACGCTTTGACCGCGACAACTTCGACATCCACTGGATTGACTCGGATGTGGTGTTCCTCGCCGGGACCGGCGGCGGGATCTACGACGTGAAATGGAACGACAGCCTGCGCAGCAACTTCTCGTTATACGGCCGCAACTTTGGCGATATCGCTGACAGCAGCAACAGCGTGCAGAACTATATCGTCAGCATGAATAACTTTGTCGGCCCGGTGCAGATGATGGTCAGCGGGATGCGGGCGAAAGATAATGACGAACGCCAGGACACGAACGGCAATCTGGTGAAAGGCGATGCCGCTAACACCGGGGTCCATGCTCTGCTGGGCCTGCACAATGAGAGCTTCTATGGCCTGCGCGACGGGACCAGCAAAACGGCCCTGCTGTACGGCCACGGGCTGGGCGCCGAGGTTAAAGGCATCGGCTCCGACGGTGCGCTGCGCCCGGGGGCCAATACCTGGCGCTTCGCCAGCTACGGCACGACGCCGCTGAGCGATCGCTGGTTTATTGCCCCGGCCGTGCTGGCGCAGAGCAGTAAAGATCGTTATGTCGATGGCGACAGCTATCAGTGGGCCACTCTCAACCTGCGTCTGATTCAGGAAGTGACGCAGAACTTCGCCCTCGCCTGGGAGGGCAGCTATCAGTACATGGATCTGCAGCCTGAAGGCTACAACGATCGCCACGCGGTGAACGGCAGCTTCTACAAGCTGACCTTCGCCCCAACCTTCAAGGTGGGCAGCATCGGCGACTTCTTCTCGCGTCCGGAGATCCGCTTCTATACATCGTGGATGGACTGGAGCAAAAAACTGGATAACTACGCCAACGATGATGCATTAGGCAGCAACGGGTTCAAATCGGGCGGCGAATGGTCGTTCGGTATGCAAATGGAGACCTGGTTCTGACGGTAACCCGGACGACAGGGTAAGTAACACATAAATATAAGGTTCGCGGTGCCTGCCACGGCCGGCACCGCCCACGCCATATCATCATGCATTCAGAGGGTACTATGGATTTTGATCAGATTTCCCGCTCACTGCTTCCCCTGTTGGGCGGCAAGGAAAATATCGCCAGCGCCGCGCACTGCGCCACCCGCCTGCGGCTGGTGCTGGTCGACGACGCGCTCGCCGACCAACAGGCCATTGGCAAAATCGACGGGGTGAAAGGCTGCTTTCGCAATGCCGGACAGATGCAGATCATCTTCGGTACCGGGGTGGTCAATAAAGTCTATGCCGCCTTTATCCAGGCCGCAGGCATCAGCGAATCAAGCAAATCCGAAGCCGCCGACCTGGCCGCGAAAAAGCTGAACCCGTTCCAGCGCATCGCCCGCCTGCTGTCCAACATTTTCGTACCGATCATTCCCGCCATCGTCGCCTCCGGCCTGCTGATGGGCCTGCTGGGGATGGTGAAAACCTACGGCTGGGTCGACCCGAGCAACGCTATCTATATCATGCTGGATATGTGCAGCTCGGCGGCGTTTATCATTCTGCCGATCCTGATCGGCTTTACCGCCGCCCGCGAATTTGGCGGTAACCCTTATCTGGGCGCGACCCTCGGCGGGATCCTGACCCACCCGGCGCTGACCAACGCCTGGGGCGTCGCCGCCGGCTTCCACACCATGAATTTCTTCGGTATCGAAGTGGCGATGATCGGCTACCAGGGCACCGTTTTCCCGGTGCTGCTGGCGGTGTGGTTTATGAGCATTGTCGAAAAACAGCTGCGCCGCGTTATCCCTGACGCGCTGGACCTGATCCTCACCCCGTTCCTGACGGTAATTATCTCCGGCTTTATCGCCCTGCTGCTGATCGGCCCGGCCGGTCGTGCGCTCGGCGACGGCATTTCGTTTATCCTCAGCACGCTTATCAGCCACGCCGGCTGGCTGGCGGGACTGCTGTTCGGCGGCCTCTACTCGGTGATCGTCATCACCGGTATCCATCACAGCTTCCACGCCATCGAGGCGGGTCTGCTGGGCAACCCATCGATTGGCGTCAACTTCCTGCTGCCGATCTGGGCGATGGCCAACGTCGCTCAGGGCGGCGCCTGCTTTGCGGTGTGGTTTAAAACCAAAGATGCCAAAATCAAAGCCATCTCCCTGCCGTCGGCGTTTTCGGCGATGCTGGGGATCACGGAAGCGGCAATCTTCGGGATTAACCTGCGCTTCGTGAAGCCGTTCATCGCTGCGCTGGTGGGCGGTGCTGCCGGCGGCGCCTGGGTGGTGTCGATGCACGTCTACATGACCGCGGTGGGCCTGACGGCGATCCCGGGGATGGCCATCGTGCAGGCCAGTTCGCTGCTGAACTACATTATCGGTATGGCGATCGCCTTCGCCGTGGCCTTCATGCTTTCTCTGACGCTGAAATACAAAACGGACGCTGAATAATGTCATTACCGTCACGCCTGCCTGCGATCCTGCAGGCCGTTATGCAGGGCCAGCCGCAGGCGCTGGCCGACAGCCATTATCCGCAATGGCATCTGGCGCCGGTCAGCGGACTGCTGAACGATCCCAACGGCTTTTGCCAGGTCGCCGGGCGTTACCACCTGTTTTATCAGTGGAACCCGCTCGCCTGCGACCATACCTATAAGTGCTGGGGACACTGGAGCTCTGCCGATCTGCTGCACTGGCGGCATGAACCTATCGCTCTGATGCCGGACGAAGAGTATGACCGCAACGGCTGCTACTCCGGCAGCGCGGTCGAGTTCGAGGGCGCCCTGATGCTGTGCTACACCGGCAACGTGAAATTCCCCGACGGCGGGCGCACCGCCTGGCAGTGCCTGGCGACAGAGAATGCCGATGGCACCTTCCGCAAGCTGGGGCCAGTGCTGCCGCTCCCTGACGGTTACACCGGCCATGTGCGCGACCCCAAGGTGTGGCAGCAGGACGGGCGCTGGTACATGGTCCTCGGGGCGCAGGATTTGCAACAGCACGGTAAAGTGCTGCTGTTTACCGCCAGCGATCTGCGGGAGTGGCGCCTGGTGGGCGAGATCGCCGGACATGGCGTTAACGGTCTGGCGAACGGCGGCTATATGTGGGAGTGCCCGGATCTCTTTCCGCTGGCGGATACCCACCTGCTGATCTGCTGCCCGCAGGGGCTGGCCCGCGAAGCGCAGCGCTTTCTCAATACCTATCCGGCGGTGTGGATGGCAGGCCGCTTCGACGCCGAACGCGGCACCTTCGACCACGGCCCGCTGCACGAACTGGACAGCGGGTTTGAGTTCTACGCGCCGCAGACCATGCTGGCCGATGATGGCCGCCGCCTGCTGGTCGGTTGGATGGGCGTCCCGGACGGGGAAGAGATGCATCAACCCACCCGCGCACAGGGATGGATCCACCAGATGACCTGCGTGCGCGAGCTGGAGTGGCAGGCGGGCACCCTGTATCAGCGCCCGCTGCGCGAGCTGGCCGCTCTGCGCGAGGAAGCCCAGGGCTGGCGCGGGCAGACCTTGCCCCTCGCCCCGATGGAGCTGGCCTTTGACATCGCCCCCAACAGTACGCTGGGGCTGGACTTTGCCGGCGCCCTGCAGCTCACCGTCAACCGCGACGGCCTGCGTCTGTCGCGCCGCGGGCTGCAGACCGCCGAGATGCATCACCGCTACTGGCGCGGCGAAGCGCGGCGCCTGCGGATCTTTATCGACCGCTCCAGCGTGGAAATTTTCATCAACGATGGCGAAGGGGTGATGAGCAGCCGCTTCTTCCCGGGCTATCCGGGGCAGTTAATCTTCAGCGGTGCGACGCCGGTGGCATTCTGCCGCTGGCTGCTGCGGCCATGCATGGTAGTATAAGCGTTTTGCTTTCAGGCTCCTGAGTGGTGATGAAAACCAAACGCGTAACTATCAAAGATATCGCCGAACTGGCGGGCGTCTCAAAAGCGACCGCCAGTCTGGTGCTCAACGGCCGTGGCAAAGAGCTGCGCGTGGCGCAGGAGACGCGCGAGCGCGTGCTGGCGATCGCCCGCGAGCAGCACTATCAGCCCAGCATTCATGCGCGCTCGCTGCGCGATAACCGCAGCCATACCATTGGCCTGGTGGTACCGGAGATCACCAACTACGGGTTTGCCGTTTTCTCCCATGAGCTTGAGACGCTCTGCCGGGAAGCTGGCGTGCAGCTGCTTATCTCCTGCACCGACGAAAACCCCGGCCAGGAGAGCGTGGTGGTCAATAATATGATTGCCCGCCAGGTCGACGGGCTGATCGTCGCCTCGTGCATGCACAGCGATGCCGACTACCTGAAGCTCAGCGAACAGCTGCCGGTGGTGCTGTTTGACCGCTCCCCCAGCGACAGCGCCCTGCCGCTGGTGATGACCGACTCGGTGACCCCAACCGCCGAGCTGATCTCCCGCATTGCGCCTCAGCATGCGGACGAGTTCTGGTTTCTCGGCGGCCAGCCGCGGCTGTCGCCGTCGCGCGACCGGCTGGCGGGATTCACGCAAGGCCTGGCTCAGGCGGGGGTCACGCTGCGCCCTGAGTGGGTGATCAACGGTAACTACCACCCCAGCTCCGGGTATGAGATGTTCGCGGCGCTCTGCGCGCGGCTGGGACGTCCGCCGAAGGCCTTGTTTACCGCGGCCTGCGGACTGCTCGAAGGGGTACTGCGCTACATGAGCCAGCATCATCTGCTGGACTCCAATATTCATCTCGCCAGCTTCGACGATCACTACCTGTATGATTCGCTTTCTCTGCGCATTGATACCGTGCAGCAGGATAATCGCCAGCTGGCCTGGCACTGCTACGATCTGCTCAGCCAGCTGATCGACGGCCAGGCGCCGGAGCCGCTCCAGCGCTACCTGCCCGCCACCCTGCAGTTTCGCCATCCCTGACGACGCCATCGGCAATCAGCGTTTTCGCCGGGCGCGCGCCGCCTGCCTCACCGCCAGCAGCGCGCCGGCAAACAGCATGCCCAGGCCGATCGTCACCGGCCAGCGGTAAGCCATCAGTAACGAGGGCAATCCGCCGTCCGGCGCCAGCACCACCAGATTCCAGCCCGTCAGTCCCGCCTCGCCGTTCAGCGCGCGGGTTAACATCCGCTGGTGCGGGGCGAAAGGCTGGATAGTCTGGTAGTGGCTGCCGAACAGCGGCGGTTGCATCTCCCCGGGGAACTGCGCCTGCACCTGGGCCAGTACGCTGGCCGGCAGCGCATGCGATGCCGCCAGCAGATGCCCGTCGCCATTCACCAGCAGCAGTTGATAATGCCGCTGCCGGGCCAGGGTATGGAGATCGGCGCGCATCGCCGCCAACGGCCAGGCGGCTTCCCGCTGCGGCGCCGGCGTGTTCATTCGCCGCTCAAGGCGCTCCGCGACCCACTGCGCATCCTCCTCCAGCTGGCGGGTCTGCATCTCACGGTAAACCTCTCTGGCCGGAAAATTCACGCCCCGACCGAGCGCCAGGATCGCCAGTCCGGCGAGCAGCGTGACGATAATGCCCCTGCTTGCCGGTCGCCAGAGCGGCGAGGATTTGACGACGGATGGTGTATTCATACGACTCCAGAAACCGGAGGCCACGCGTGGGCCCCCTGACGAATAGACAACGGAAGTGGCAAAACTGTACAGGATGAGCCGCGTGGGCAAAACAGACAGGCCGCGCCTGGCGGGGCGTATTTTGTTTATTTCTGGACAGGACGGGCGGCAACGACATCCTTCGCCATTGCCGCCCGTTGATAAGATTAGTGTTTTTTCCGGTTGCGACGCATGTCGATGGTCACCGCCGCGACGATAATGATGCCTTTAATAATATCCTGCACATAGGCATCGACGCCGACAAAGGTAAAACCGCTTTTGATCAGGCCAAGGATCATCGCGCCAATCAGGGTGCCAGTAATACGCCCCACCCCGCCCATCAGGCTGCTGCCGCCAATCACCGCGGCGGCAATCGCGTCCAGCTCGTAGGACATCCCCATGCTCGACTGGCCGCTGCTGACGCGCGCCGCCAGCACCACCCCCGCCAGCCCGGAGAGCGCCCCGGCGATGGTGTAGACAATCACCAGATACTTATTCACGTTGATGCCGGACACTTTGGCCGAGGTCATGTTGCCGCCGATGGCATACACATATTTGCCATACCGGGTATGCTTCAGCGCAATGTGAAACACGGCGGCGATCACGAAGAAGATAATCACCGGCATCGCCCCCTGGCCTATCGCCGTAAAGCTGTCGGAGAGGAAGCTGATCGGGTTGCCCTGGGTGTAATACTGCGCCAGACCGCGCGCCGAAACCATCATCCCGAGGGTGGCGATAAACGGCGGAATACCGGTCCGCGTCACCAGAAAACCGTTGGTCAGCCCACACAGCAGGCCGACGCCGATCCCCGCGCAAATGGGGATCACCGCCGGCAGGTTGACCAGCGCCGGGAACATTGGCGACAGGCTGTCGGAGGTTTGCGCCAGGCTCGCCGCCACCACCGCCGCAAGGGCGATAACCGAGCCGGAGGAGAGGTCAATCCCGGTGGTGATGATCACCTGGGTGACGCCGACGGCGATGATGCCGATAATCGCCACCTGCAGCACAATCAGCACCAGGCGGTTGGTATTGAGCAGAAACGACTGGTCGCGAACATACCAGCCGGCAATTTCAAAGGTCAGGGCAATCACCAGCATCACCACAAAGATGCCGGTATCTTTCGGCATTTTATGCCGCAAATTAGCGAAGAAGGAGGAACCCTCGCTGGCCGGAGCCGCCGTTAATTTCATATTACTCATTCTCTGTGCCTCAATGGGATGCCAACGACAAAATGGTTTCCTGGTCGGCTTCGTCTTTTTCCAGGATGCCGGTGATACGGCCTTCATGCATCACCATGACCCGATCACTCATGCCAAGGATTTCCGGCAGCTCAGAGGAGACCATAATGACCGCCACCCCCCGATTCGCCAGTTCACTGATCAGATGATAAATCTCCGCCTTCGCCCCGACGTCGATACCGCGGGTCGGTTCATCGAGAATTAAGATTTTCGGTTGCGCTAACAGCCAGCGCGCAATCAGGACTTTTTGCTGATTCCCCCCGCTGAGGTTATTAATAATTTGATCCATCGTCGGCGTTTTAATATTGAGCCGGCGAATTTGCTCCATGCAGTCTTCGGCCATTTTCACGTGCTGGACAAAACCGCTCTTGCCGATATATTCCGGCATTTTGACGATACTCATATTTTCCAGCACCGACAGCACCAGAAACAGGCCCGACTTTTTGCGGTCTTCGGTTAATAGCGCCATCCCCTTTTCAATCGCCACGGAGGGGGAATCAATGGTCACCGGCGCCCCGTCGATCAGCACTTCGCCGCTGTCGAAGCGCTCCATACCGAACAGGCTTTCCATCACCTCGCTGCGCCCGGCGCCCACCAGCCCGGCCACACCAAGGATTTCACCGCGGCGTACAGTAAAACTGACGTCATGGAACACGCCCTGGCGCGTCAGGTTGCGCACCGTCAGCACCTCTTCGCCGATGGTGTTATTAAATTTCGGAAACAGCTGAGTTAATTCGCGGCCCACCATCTGGGTGATCAGCGACTGGCGGGTAAATTCGGTGGTGTTTTTGCTCCCCACCCAGGTGCCGTCGCGAAACACGCTGATCTCATCGGTAATGGCAAAGATCTCATCCATTTTGTGGCTGATATAGATGATCGCTTTACCCTGGGCGCGCAGGTCGCGGATGATGGTGAACAGGTGAGCCACCTCGCCTTCGGTCAGCGCCGAGGTGGGCTCATCCATGATCACGATATCCGCATTCCACGAGACCGCTTTGGCAATCTCCACCATCTGCTGAGCGGCGATGCTCAGGTCACCCACCAGCCGGTCGGCGGTTAAGCGGATATTAAGCTTGTCCAGCAGCGCCTGGGTCTGGCGGGTCAGCTGGCCGTGGTCGACAAAGCCGTACTTCATCGGCTCACGCCCCAGCCAGATATTCTCCGCCACCGTCATATGCGGCACCAGATTGAGCTCCTGGTGGATCATCGAGATCCCCGAGCGCAGCGCATCCATGGTGTCGGTAAACTCCACCGGCTCCCCTTTCACGCGAATCGATCCTTTATCGGGACGATAGATACCGATCAGGCACTTCATCAGCGTGGATTTGCCGGCGCCGTTCTCGCCCATCAGGGCATGCACCGTTCCCGGACGCACGCGCAATGAGACATTATCGAGCGCCTTCACGCCGGGGAAGAACTTACTGATACCTTCGGCTTCAAGTGCAAAAGCGTTCATACATCCACCTCCGTACCACGGGTTGGCCAGGACTATTTCTGATTACGGTTAGTAAATTCAGCCATGTTCTCTTTGGTGATCAGCTGATACGGCACGTCGATGATTTTTTCTACTTTCTCGCCATTCGCCAGCTTGATGGCCGCGTCGACTGCGCCTTCACCCTGGCCTTTCGCATCCTGGAAGATGGTGGCGATCATTTTGCCGCTCTTCAGCATCTGCAGCGCATCCGGAGTGCCATCCACGCCAGCGATGAGAATATGGTTCGGGTTTTTGCCCAGTGCCTGCAGGGCGCCGATCGCCATTTCATCGTTGTTGGAGGCGATGGCCTGGATATCCTCACCGCTGGTCATCCAGTTGCTGACCACGTCCACCGCGTCATTGCGGGTAAATTTCGCGGTCTGCTTCTGGACGATTTTGATGTTCGGGTATTTCGCCACCACCTCTTCCACCCCTTTGGTGCGGTCGCGGGTAGATTCATTCGCCAGGTCGCCGAGCAGGATCGCCACATTACCCTTACCGTTCATCGCTTTCGCCAGCGCTTCCATCTGCAGACGGCCAGCAAGGATAGAGTCCGACCCCACATAGGCCATCTTGTCGGTCAGCTCCGCCTGCGGGCGACGGTTCACAAACACCAGCGGGATCCCGGCTTTGGTGGCCTGATCCATGATCGGTTTCACCGCGTTGGTATCCACCGGGTTGACGATAATGGCGTCCACCCCCTGGCCGATAAAGTTTTGCACCTGCTGCAGCTGCTGGGAGACATCTCCTTTCGCGTCCTCGATCTGCGATTTAACGCCATCTTTTTTCATCTCTTTTTGCATCGAGGTCCGCAGGATCGTCAGGAAGTTATCGTCAAACAGCGCCATGGAGACGCCAATAGAGACGTCTTTTGCCATAACCACCGCAGGCAGCATGCAGGCTAACAAAGAGGCAACAATCGTTTTCTTAATATTCATAGTTGATCCTTGATTTTGTAGGTACGCCGGTGAATGAAACAAAATGAAAAATTAATTTCAGTTACGTTGCGGCAAATGTCTGCTGCGATGTCGACGGCACTGCGGTTCCTCTCGCACTCCCTCGTGATCTAAATCACAAATAACGGCTGTTTTATCATCACTTTTTTGAAACGTCAGTCCATTTACACCGCGCTCTGGATTTCAGACCATTTATTTCATTAACAAGACATTTGAAACTTTTATAAGTAAATAACTGAAATGAAAATTTTAAAACTATGCAGTAACAGAATTTTGACAGACATCTAACATTGCCGCATAAATGAGCGAAAAATGAGAGGCAGACAACGCTTTGAAGCGATCGCTTCCGGCGGGGTTGGCTTTTACCCGCCGGGGAAATCCGTGTTGTCAGAAAGGGAGGCCCCGCACGCCTTAGTCCACGTTTTCGGCGCTGTAGAGGATAAAGTCGACTTTACCGTCGGCATAGGTTTGCGGCTGGTAGCCGGACTCCAGATGGCGCAGCATCAGGTCGATCGCCAGCTGGGCATGCTGGCGGGTGTTCTGATCGAGCGTTAACGCCAGACTCCCCTTCGCCAGCTGCTGCCGGGTGGTGTTGTAACGCTCATGGGTGATCCAGCAGACGTCGCCTTCGCGGCGGTGGCGGGCCAGCGCCTCGGCAATCTGGGTATTGCCAAGCCCGGTGTTATAGATCCCAACAATATTCCGGCTGCGGCACAGGGCTTGCTCCACGAGGCGAGTGATCTGCTCCCGCCGCTCCTCACCCGCCAGCACGTCGCTGAGCTGCAGGTGGGGAAAGCGCTGGCTCAGCACCTCGCGAAACCCCTGAATGCGCAGGCGATGCGCGCTGTAATCTTGCCGGCCGCTGAGCATCAGCACCTCGCCAGCCCGCGGCGTCATCCTCCCCAGCATTAACCCCGCCGTGCGGCCAGCCTGCAGCTGATTGATCCCCACGTGGCAGAGTCGGTCGGCGCCGGGCAGGTCCGTCGCCAGGGTGATCGCCGGGACGCCCGCCTCCCGGCAGCCGCGCAGCGCATCGTGCACCGCAGGATGGTCATTGCCGAAGACGATGATCCCCTGACGCTGCTGGCAGCTGCGCACAATGCGCCGGGCCAGCGTCGTCGGCTGCGACTCCGGGACAAAGGTGCGGTGCAGGGTCAAACGGCGATAGCCGAGGCTATCCGCCACGGCGGCAAAATCCTGCGCCAGCTGGGGAAAGAAGAACGAGTCATTGCTGCTGAGAAAGACCTCAACCTGCCAGGGAAAGCGGTGCTCCTCCGGCAGGATCCGCTTCAGCCCCGCCTCGCGCGCCGCCTGCAGCACTTTGCGGGTGGTCTGCGGCGATACGCCGCCGCGTTCGTTCAGCACCCGGTCAACGGTGGCCACGCCGACGCCAATCTGTCTGGCCAGCATCGCCAGTGAAATGTTTTTCATCGCCCCTCTCTTCATGATGGAAATCCATCAAAACGGCAGTGTCAGTGAGTTTAGCAAACCGATTATGGTGGCAACGTCCCCTCGCCATTCTGGAGAAAAAAATGATCTGCAAACGTTTTGCCCTGGTAGGCAGTGGTTTTATCGGTCAGGTTCATGCCGCCAGTCTTGCCCGTCATGAAGGAAGTGCGCTGACGATGGTGGCCGATGCCGCCCCGGAGCGCGCCCAGGCGCTGGCCGCCCGCTATGGCGCCCGGGCGGTGACAGTGAGCGAGGCGATCCATAGCGACGCCATCGACGCGGTGCTGATCGCCAGTTCAACCCCGTCACATGCCGAACTGCTGGAAGCCGCCGCCCGGGCGGGCAAGGCGGTCTATTGCGAAAAACCGATCGACCTCTCCCTGGCGCGCGCCCGCGAGGTGGTGGAGCGGGTGCTCCCCCTGAATGTGCCGGTGACTGTCGGCTTTAACCGGCGCTTCGACAGCAGCCATCAGCAGCTCCGCCGCCAGCTGGAGCAAGGGCTGATCGGCCGGGTCGAGCTGGTGCAGATGGTCTGCCGCGCCTCCAGCATGCCGCCGCTCGATTATCTGCGCAGCTCCGGCGGCCAGATGCGCGATCAGGCGATCCACTTCTTCGATCTCCTGCGCTTTCTCACTGGCGATGAAGTGCGCACCGTGGCGGCGATGGGCGCGGCGCTGGCCCTGCCGGACATCGCCGAATTTGGCGATGTCGACACCTCTATCCTGATGATGCAGATGCGCGGCGGCGCGCTGGCGCAGCTGGACAATACCCGCCGTACCGGCCACGGGTATGATGAACGGATCACGCTGCTGGGCGCCGAAGGCGCGCTGGAGTCCGGTAGCCAGTCGCCGGCGGGCCCTACCCTGTGGCGCGGCAATCAGCGCATTGAGCCGGGCCTGTGGCCGGACTGGTTCAGCCGGGTACAAGGATCTTATTATCAGCATCTTGACGCCTTTATTCGCACCCTGAATGGTGAAACCGTGGCCGACCTGCCCGGCTTGCTGGACGGCCTGCAGGCGCAGGCCATTGCCGAAGCGGCGGTTCAGTCCCTGCAGCGCGGCCAGTTTGTCGCCGTCGACGACTGTTGCTGAGCGGGTGTAAGGCAACCGCAATCAGGCGCTGTACCAGCCTTTATGCCGGGCGGCGGCGACGCCTTGCCCGGCCTACAGAACACAGGCATTAATACACTGTAATATCAATCGGTTGCATAGATATCGTAGGCCCGTGCAAGCGCAGCGCCGCCGGGCAAGAACAGCGGGCGCGGAGCCGCTTTTATGCCGGGCGGCGGCGACGCCTTGCCCGGCCTACAGAACACAGGCATTAATACACTGTAATATCAATCGGTTGCATAGATATCCCAAGCCCGTGCAAGCGCAGCGCCGCCGGGCAAGGACAGCGGGCGCGGAGCCGCTTTTATGCCGGGCGGCGGCGACGCCTTGCCCGGCCTACAGAACACAGGCATTAATACACTGTAATATCAATCGGTTGCATAGATATCGTAGGCCCGTGCAAGCGCAGCGCCGCCGGGCAACAGACATCAGGCATCGTACGCGTCCTGGTGCCGGGCAATGGCAGGCAGGCGCTGTCTGCAAACCAAAGCCCGGCCAACCCTTAGCGTTCTTCGTTAAACACCGCGCCCACCTGGCGCCGCACCTCATCCATCACCTGCAGATTCTGCAGCACCCGACTGAGCGGCCGCAGCGGCGAGTCCTGCAACCCCTGCCCGATGCACCAGGCAAAATGCTCCGCCTGCCAGAACAGCTGGTCGTAGCGATTGCGCGGCTCTTCCCAGCGCAGCGCCTGTCCACCCTGGCTGGCGGCGAGCGTGAAGCCGCCGGGGGCATAGAACTGGCCGTCGAGCGTCAGGGTCGCCTGGCGTCCGGCCACCACCGCCCCGCCCGGCGTGTTGCTGAATAACGTGGTGTTTAACACCCCCTGCATCCCGTTCTGCCAGCCGAACAGCATCGACGTCTGACCGTTAAGCCCCTCCGCCGTGGCGCTGCCGCGGGCGACAATCTCCTGCGGCATGCCGCCCACCATCAGCGCAAACGAGGTCAAATAGCTGCCGAGGTCCATCATCGGCCCGCCGGCAAGGTCGGCATTGAAGATACGGTGGTCGGGGGTGAAATACTCGCCGTGATCGGCCAGCAGGGTATGCAGGTCGCCGAGCGCCCCATCCTCCAGCAACTGGCGGATCACATCATATTTCGGCGCGTAATCGCACCACATCGCCTCCAGCGCTACTCTCCCCTGCCGGGTGGCTTCCGCCTGCAGCTCACGCCCTTCGCCGAGGTTGAGCGCGAAGGGCTTCTCAATCAGCACGTGTTTACCCGCCTTCAGCGCCAGCATGCCGTCGGGAAAGTGATGGTTGTGCGGCGTTGCAATATACACCGCATCAATATCCGGGCGTGCCAGCATCTCCTCCACCTGGCCGTAAGCCTGGGGGATCCCCCATTCCGCGGCCACCCGGTCGGCCTTCGCCTGGCTGCGGGAGGCCACCGCCACCACCTGCTGCCGGCTGTAGGTTTTCAATGCATGAACAAAGCGCTCGGCGATCCAGCCGGGACCGATAATGCCCCAGCGCAGGGAGGGAATGCTCTGCGCCGCCGGGCGGCGCGGGGTCGGTAAGTGTGAGGGAAACATAGCGGCTCCTTAGTCTTTAACCACGTTCACCCAGCGACGGCTGGCCATCGAAGCTTCAATCGCCGACAGCACGCGCTGATTCTGCAAACCAAATTCAAAGTTGGGATAGCAGTCGTCCTCCCCGCAAATTCCCTGCACCAGGTCATGCACTTCGATCACCTTGACGTCAAAATAGCCCAGCCCACCGCCGCCAAAATCGAAGCCGAAGAAGCCGGCATAGGCCGGGATCTGGCTCCCGGCATACAGCGTCTTAAAGCCGCGGTCGTGTTTATCATCGTTGAAGCGATATACCTGCAACTCGTTAAAGCGCTCCCCGTCCATATACAGCGTGCCTTCGGTGCCGGAAACCTCCCAGAACACGCCGAAGATCCGCCCGGCGGCGATGCGCGAGGCCTCAATCACTCCCGCCGCGCCGCTGTCGAAATTGACCAGGCACTGAACCTGATCGTCATTTTCTACTTCCCGCCACTCGGCATCGGCCGCGACCCGGCTGGCATACCCGGCATCGCTCTGCGGCACCGGACGCTGGCGCAGGCAGGTTTGCGCGCTGGCGGTCACTTCGCGGATCCCGCCCAGCAAAAACTGGGCGACCGACAGGGTATGGGCGCCAAGGTCGCCAAGCGCCCCGCTGCCGCCGAGGGTTTTCGAGCAGCGCCAGGACCAGGGCAGGTTCGGGTCGTTATAAAACCCCTGATCAAAAGTGCCGCGAAAGCGCACCGGTTCGCCAATATCGCCCCGGGCGATAATCTGCTTTGCCAGCAGTGCCGCCGGCGTTTTGATGTTGTTAAAGGCCACCATGGTCTTCACCCCCGCGCGCCGTGCCGCCTGCGCCATCTCCTGCGCCTGCTGCTCATTGACCGCCAGCGGCTTCTCGCAATAGACATGTTTACCCGCCGCGATCGCCGCCATCGCCATTGTGTAGTGCAGATGGTTCGGCGAGGTGATATCCACCACATCAACCTGCGGATCGTTTACCAGCTCGCGCCAGTCGCCGTAGGCCTTTTCCGCCCCCAGTTTCGCCGCATGGCGTTCAGCCATCGCCTGATCCTGATCCGCCAGCGCGTAGAGATGCGGGCGCTTCGGCAGATCGGGATAAAACATCGCCGCGCGACGGTAAGCGTCGGCGTGTGCCTGACCCATAAAACCCGAGCCGATAAGACCGATATTTAACCGCGCGCTCATGATGCATGCTCCTCTGACGGTGAAAGGGAAGATAAATGGTGTGCCAGCCAGGCAAAGGCGCGGCTGGCGGTGGCCAACGGCGGCGCCATCGCCGGGTCCTGCTCGGCTTCGATAATCAGCCAGCCGCGGTAGTCGCTGTCCCGGACGAAGTCGAGGATCGGCGCATAGTCGATGCAGCCGTCGCCTGGGATGGTAAACAGCCCGGCGCGCACCGCCTCGTTAAAGCTCAGGTTTTCACGATACAGACGCCCCAGCACCTGCGGACGCACGTCTTTCAGATGCAGATGGCGGATACGGTGGCCATATTTTTGCAGCACGCGCGGGATCTCGACCCCGGCGACAAAGGCATGCCCGGTATCAAACGCCAGCCCGACGTTGTCATGGGTGTGAGACAGAAACCGCTCCAGCTCGTCATCATGCTCCACCAGCATCATCAGATGATGGTGATAGGCCAGCTGGAGGCCATAGTCACGCAGCAGCAGGTCGGCAAAGGTATTTAGCTTGTGGCAATACGCCGTCAGGCTGACGCGGCTTAACGGCGGCGAGAGCGAAATAGGCTCATCAAGCGGGGTTTCACCCGGCAGTTGCCCGCACTCGCCGTAAACCATCACCCTCGCGCCGAGCTGCCGGAGGAGCTGCGCGTGCTCCCGCACCGCCTCCAGCTCCGCTTCCACGCTGCGGTCGGCCAGCAAGCCGCTGTACCAGCCGGACGCCAGGCGCAGGTCAGCCGCCGCCAGCAGCGGGCCCAGCGTCTCTGCCTGGCGGGGAAATTTCCGTCCTAATTCAATGCCCTGATAGCCCGCCTCCCGCGCCTCGCGCAGGCAGGTATCCAGGGGGATATCGCCGCCTAAATCCTCCAGCACATCGTTGGTCCAGCACAGGGGGCTCACGCCCCACTGCAGATGCTCTGTCGCCATCTTGTTCTCCTTTTCACCCTGTGGTCTTGTCTGGCGTCACTATAAGCAGGCGACGACCGACGATGAAAACGGAGAAATGATGGAAATCCATCATTGCGCTGGCGATATATCCGCTATTTCAGGTAACCCTGAAAAATAAATGGAAATAATGCTTGCCGCCAGCTTATTTTGCGGATAAAAATTACTGGCTTAATAACCCGACTCAGAGGTTATCCCTTTCATTCGAAATATGATGATAGCAATATGAAAAAAACTCAACACCGCACCGGTGCGGGCTTTAGCCGCGCGCCCAGGCCTGGCCTGCTGTTATTTGCGTAAGTGACAAATAGCCACTTTTAAAACATCAATTACTTAACATTCTCTCTGCAATAATATGACAAGCAGCGGGAAGGCTCTGTGATAAATAAGCTCAGGGTAATGATGCTTTACCAATAAATACCCCATCTCCTTCCTGCTAGTTATTTATCAGGAATGACTGCGGTTATATTTATTCTGACGCCACCGGGAGAATGCACCAATGTGTATCAACCTTTATGACAATGCGCGCCGCTATCGCGATGAGAAACAATAAGATGAATAAGACCTGGCTTTTCACCACCCTCACCCTGGCGCTGGCCGCCGCCGCGCCGGCCCACGCCATTAGCGCGAAATACCGGGAACAGCTTGAACGTTCCGGTTGCACGCAGATGACCGATGGGACCACCTGCGATATTCATAAAACCAAAGCCGAGAATGCCGCCGCCGTGCAGCACGCCAGTAGCGGCTTCGGCCCCTGGGTGGGCACCTGGTATGTTTATACGGAGTATGGCGATAAAATTGATGAGATTACCGTCACCGCTAAAACGGTGAAAACCCATGGTCATCTGGTCGAGGAGGCGAAAGCCAGCCAGGGTAAACTGACCTTCCGGGTGAAAGACTCGTCCTTTACGCTGAACGACGCCTTTAACGGCGTCTGGGCAAACGGCAGCCAGCGCGGTACGTTGCAAAAAGTCCTGTAATAACATCGCCCTGCCGACAGGATGGGGATAATGCTGGAAGGACCTCCCGGCGCAGGCCGGGAGGGAGTGCAACGGATTACTTCTGCGGACGCATGGCCGGGAAGAGGATCACGTCGCGGATGGTATGGCTGTTGGTAAACAGCATCACCATGCGGTCGATACCGATACCCAGACCCGCGGTCGGCGGCAGGCCGTACTCGAGGGCAGTCACGTAGTCTTCGTCGTAGAACATCGCTTCGTCATCGCCCGCCGCTTTGGCGTTCACCTGATCCTGGAAGCGCTGCGCCTGATCTTCGGCATCGTTCAGCTCGCTGAAACCGTTACCGATTTCGCGGCCGCCGATGAAGAATTCGAAGCGGTCAGTGATTTCCGGGTTCACGTCGTTGCGGCGCGCCAGCGGGGAAACTTCCGCCGGGTATTCGGTGATGAAGGTTGGCTGAATCAGATGCGCCTCCGCCACTTCGTCAAAGATTTCGGTGACGATACGTCCCAGCCCCCAGCTTTTCTCTACCTGAATGCCGAGAGATTCCGCCAGCGCTTTCGCCGCGTCAAAGTTATCCAGATCCGCCATGTTGGTTTCCGGACGGTGTTTCTTGATCGCTTCGCGCATGGTCAGTTTTTCAAACGGCTTACCGAAATCAAACACCTGGTCGCCATACGGCACTTCGGTTTTGCCCAGCACCGTCTGCGCCAGGGTGCGGAACAACGACTCGGTCAGTTCGATCAGGTCTTTGTAGTCCGCATACGCCATATACAGTTCCATCATGGTGAACTCTGGGTTATGGCGTACGGAGATCCCTTCGTTACGGAAGTTACGATTGATTTCAAACACGCGTTCAAAGCCGCCAACCACCAGACGTTTCAGATACAGTTCCGGCGCGATGCGCAGGTACATATCCAGATCCAGCGCGTTGTGATGGGTGATGAACGGACGGGCGGACGCACCGCCAGGGATCACCTGCATCATCGGCGTTTCGACTTCCATAAAACCGCGAGCCACCATGAACTGGCGCATGGTCGCGAGGATCTGCGAGCGGATACGGAACGTATGACGCGACTCTTCGTTGGCGATCAGATCCAGATAGCGCTGGCGATAGCGAACTTCCTGATCCTGCAGGCCGTGGAATTTATCCGGCAGCGGGCGCAGGGCTTTGGTCAGCAGACGCAGCTCGGTGCAGTGGATGGAAAGTTCACCGGTTTGCGTTTTGAACAGCTTGCCGCGGGCGGCGATGATGTCGCCGAGGTCCCATTTTTTAAACTGTTCGTTGTAGACGCCTTCCGGCAGGTCATCGCGCGCCACGTACAGCTGAATGCGGCCGCCGACGTCCTGGAGGGTGACGAAGGAGGCTTTGCCCATCACGCGGCGGGTCATCATCCGACCAGCCACCGCAACTTCAACGTTCAGGGAAGCGAGTTCATCGTTATCCTTCGCATCGAATTCAGCGTGCAATTGGTCAGAGGTATGATCGCGACGGAAGTCGTTGGGGAAGGCTACGCCCTGCTCACGCAGTGCAGCCAGTTTTTCGCGACGAGTTTTCAGTTCATTATTAAGGTCAATGGCCTCATCGGCACCTTGTGCTTGTTGTTCAGACATATGGATTCCTCATAACCTTGCTTTCAAACTAGCTTCGATAAATTGAACCAGGTCACCCTTCCGCGCGGCCTGTCTCTGGGAAGACACCAGAGCACAATCTTAACGATCCTGGATTCACTCCAAGCTGATCTCACTCAGCTATGGCTTCAGTAACGGTATTTTTTATCGTTGGCCTCCGCGCATGCCAGAATATCCTCCTCCTGTTCACTAAGCTGTGCAAGGAGCGACTTCGCGCTCCGCTGTTGATGTAATACCCCCGGTCGCGCCGCGCTTACCGGGGCTACGAATCGCGGCCCGGATAAGGCGTTTACGCCACCAGCCGGGACGAGCGTCAGGCGCCGCCGCCGGTAACTTCACCGGCAGCCGCACGGCGTTTGCCCACACTACAGGCCGCGGCAAAGGCGATAACGACCATCACCGCCACGCAGCCGAGGGTCCATTCACCCATCTGCGAGAAGAAATGCTGATAGGCAGCAATCGCCGTATCGCTGATTTGCGATTCGGTGGTTTGCTGCGCCACCACCCCGGCCAGCCAGTTGGCCACCGCGCCGGTGGCCAGCATATAAATGCCGGTCAACACCCCGGTGACGCCGGGCATGTTCAGACGAGTGATTTGCGCCATCGCCACCGGGTCGATAAACAGTTCGGCAAAGCCCATCATCGCCAGCCCGGCGACCATCATGCCCATCGAGGCCTGGCCGTCAGCCGCGCCGTGGCGGGCATTGAGCGCCAGCAGCATAAAGCCGCCGCCCATCAGCAGCAGGCCGAAAGCGAATTTCAGCCAGACGCGCAGCACCGAACGCACGCTGCCTTCCGGGCGCATCAGCCACGCCAGCACCACGCCGGCCGCCATCACCGCCACCGCGTTGACCGACTGGAACAGCGCGGTCGGCACGTCCCAGTTCAGCAGGCGACGATTGACGAAGTGGTCGATAAACAGGCTAATCGAGCTCCCGCCCTGCTGCGCCAGCACCCAGAACAGCGTCCCGGCGAGCATCAGCAGGACGATCTGCCACAGCGCGCGACGATGCTCCGGGGCTTTGATCATGATCCGCGCCACCATCTGGGCGGCGAACAGGCAGACGATCGCCAGCAGATAGCCGGACCAGTTGTTTTGCAGCAGCAGCGTGAAGAACACCGGCGCCAGGCACAGCATCACCAGCAACCAGCCCCAGGTCGGCAGCACGAATTTCACCGCCCGTAGCGCCGGTTTATCCACGCCGCGGGTATGCCGGAAATGGCGGCTGCCGCTTAGGAAAATCATCAGGCCGATGAACATACCGATCCCCGCCAGGGCGAAGCCGATATGCCAGCCGTACCACTGCGCCGCCAGTCCACAGGCGATGGGCGCGGCAATCGAGCCGACGTTGCCGGCGGCGTACAGCAGCGAGAAGCCGCCGTCGCGACGCGGGTCGTCGTGAGCGTACAGTTCGCCGAGCAGGCAGCTGATATTGGATTTGAACAGGCCGTAGCCGCAGATAATGATCGCCAGCGCGACGTACAGGCTCCATACCGAGGTCGACTCGACGCCCAGCACCACGTGGCCGAGGGTCATCAACAGCGCCCCGGCAATCACCGCCGTGCGGTTGCCGAGCAGGCGGTCGGCAAGCCAGCCGCCGAGAATAGGGGTTACGTAAACTAAAGATGCGTAGGCGCTGAACAGACTGATGGCGTGGCTATCGTCAAAGCCAAGCTGGTGGGTGAGGTAAAGGATGAGTAAGGCGCGCATGCCGTAAAAGCTGAAGTACTCCCAGATCTGGATCGCTACGATGTAGTAAATCGCGCGCGGCTGTGAGGGTGTTTTCATAGGTTCTCCTTGCAGCGTGAAAAAAGGGAAGTGGCAAGCCACTTCCCTTGTAGTGCGTCTATTACTTGTTGTTCTCTTCTTTCAGCACTTTAACGGTGTAACGACCATCCGCCTGACGGTATGCCCCGTGGATATCGGTTTCGAAGCCCGGGTAGTGAGCGCCGATTTCGCACAGCATCTGCAGGAATTCCAGCACCGGGCGGCTTTCTTCGGTGATCATTTCACCCGGCATCACCAGCGGTACTCCCGGAGGATACGGCAGGATCATGTTGGCGTTGACGCGGCCGACCATCTCTTCGAGGTACACTTCTTCCGTCTGACCGTGCAGCTCTTTCTGGAACGCGGCATACGGGGTCATCACCATGGATGGCAGCACTTCGAATGCGCGGAACATCAGGTCCGGCAGGTTGTGATGCTCAACCAGTTTATGAATGTTCTGCGCCAGGTCCTGAATACGCATGTTTTCATAGAATTCAGGATCTTCGCGGTACAGCGACGGCAGCATGTTTTTCACCCGCAGGTTCAGGTCGAACGCGCGTTTGAAGTCGGTCAGCGCACGCAGCAGGCTCAGCGCTTTGGTTTTGTCGATACCGATGCTGAACAGGAACAGCAGGTTGTACGGACCGGTTTTCTCCACCACGATGCCGTGTTCGTCGAGATATTTCGCCACGATGCTTGCCGGAATACCGAAATCATCCATGGTGCCGTCTTTCTTCATCCCCGGCGTCAGCAGTGTGACTTTGATCGGGTCGAGGTACATGTGCTCGTTATCGATGTTTTTGAAACCGTGCCATGCGCTGTCAGAGCGCAGCGGCCAGCATTCAGCGCCATCGATATGCTCCGGCTGCCAGACGTCGAAGAACCAGCCGTCAGATTCGCCTTTCAGACGTTTGATCTCTTTACGGAACTTGATGGAACGTTCGATAGAGCCGTCGATCAGACGCTTACCGGCGTTACCCTTCATCATCGCCGCCGCGGTTTCGGTGGACGCCACGATCCCATAATGCGGAGAGGTGGTAGTGTGCATCATGTAGGCTTCGTTGAAGGTCTCTTCGTTAACGTCACCTTTCACGTGGATCATCGACGCCTGGGAGAATGCCGCCAGCAGTTTGTGCGTGGACTGGGTTTCGTAAATCACTTTCCCTTCGACGCGGCCGCCGCTCATCCCGCATTTGCCTTCATAGATCGGCGAGAAGTTGGTGTAAGGCACCCATGCGGAGTCAAAGTGGATGGATTTCACATCCAGGGTTTTCTTGATGAAGTCGGTGTTATACAGCAGGCCATCATAGGTCGAGTTGGTGATAACGGCGTGTACCGGCCAGGTCGCGTTCGGCGTCTCTTTCACACGCTTGGCGATAGTCGCGTGCTGGAATTCGCTCTGCGGAATACCGCCGAGGATACCGTAGGCGTTACGGGTCGGGCGGAAGTAGATCGGCGTAATGTCGCTCATCATCATCAGGTGAGTCAGCGATTTGTGGCAGTTACGGTCAATCAGCACGGTGCTGCCGGCCGGCGCGGAGTACATGCCGACGATTTTGTTAGCAGTAGAAGTACCGTTGGTCACCATGTAGCTGCGTTCAGCGTTAAAGACGCGAGCGATATATTCTTCCGCTTCTTTGTGCGGGCCGCTGTGGTCCAGCAGAGAACCCAGTTCAGAAACCGAAATGGAGATATCGGATTTCATGGTATTCGGGCCAAAGAAATCATAGAAAATGCTGCCTACCGGGCTTTTCTGGAACGCGGTACCGCCCATGTGGCCAGGGGTACAGAAGGTGTATTTACCTTCACGGACATATTTGAACAGCGCTTTGGTCAGCGGCGGCAGAATGGTGTCGATGTATTCGTCAGTGTTCTGTTTGATTTTGTTCGCGATATCTTCCGCGGCGCCCAGCGCATATTCGAAGAAGCGAACCTGCATGCGCAGATCGTTCAGGCTAACGTCCAGGGTGGAGTAGGTGTTAGCGAACGCGTACAGCGGCATGTACTCATTCATTTTGCTGATTTCTTCGCACAGTTCGAGATTGTATTTATCCCAGTCGAAGATCACGCCGCACAGACGAGAGTTGTTTTCGATAAGTTTTAATAAGTCGTCACGGTCGTTCGGGTAGACAATACGGAAGTCCAGGCGTTCGAGAGCACGATGCAGTTCACGGATGGGTTCTTCTTTGAAGTAAACACCCATGTGATTCATGATTGCAATAACGTTCATAGTCAAATCTCCAGATGTAGAAAGCCCCTCCCGTCGCGTTGTGACAGGTGATGGAAGGAGCCTCAGGAAAACGGGTTACTGATTAGTGCGCGTTAGCGGGGCTGTTGTTATCCGTTGCGTTGTTCTGCTGGCGCTGGTGCATTTTGCGACCGTAGAACATCAGGATAATCAGGCTAACGATAAAGGTGCCGGCCAGTTCGAAGGAGCTTGCGCCCATCAGCGCGATGAAGCAGAACACGCAACCCAGTACCGAACAAATCAGGCTAACGAAGTTACGGATGTTGATGCCTTCGAAACGAATCAGGTCAACACAGGAGTAGAAGTAAGGCAGCATGGTCAGCAGTACTGCGATACCGGTCAGTTCGCCGAACAGGTCGGAGGCTTTACCACCGGCGGAGTTCATCAGGGTAATCAGCACCATCAGCGCGGTCATTTTCACCGCCGCCAGCAGCAGGCCTTTTTTCGGAATACCGTTGCTATCAAGCTCACCGTACACTTTCGGGAAGTTACCGTCGTTGGCGGCACGTACACCGGCCTGGCCAACCAGCATCATCCACGAGCCCAGAGACGTCAGGCAAGCGAAGGCAGTGAAAGCGGAAACCATCGGAGCAGCCCAGCCGCCGAGAATGGTAGAGGCGCTAATCGCGAACGGCGCACCGGATGCGGCCATCTGAGAAGCAGGATACATACCGGCGATAACCTGAGTCGCGGCGATATAGACGATACCGGCCATCGCAGTACCCAGCATGGTAGCCAGCGGGACGGTACGTTTCGGGTTTTTTACCATCCCGGTACTGACGGCGGCGGATTCGACGCCAACGAAGGCCCACAGGCAGAGCAGGATACTTTTAATGACCGCGTGGCTATCGGTGGTGCTGGAGGTGTTCCAGTTCGCCTGATAGGTCGCTGCGTCAAACCAGTGCCAGCCGACAACCGCGGTCATCACCACTGGAATAAGCACCAGTACCAGACCAATAGTGGTCAGACGGCTGACCCAGGTCCCGCCGAGCATATTAACGAAAGTAAAGATCCACACGATGGCAATACAGGCAATACCTGCTGGCACCGGGTTATTTAAAATTGGGAAGAACGTAGAGAGATAAGAAACTGCGGTAATCCCGATGGCCAGGTTACCAATCCAGTTTGCATGATAATAAAGCACACCAGTCTGGAAACCGAATGCGGGAGATATTTCCCCGGCGTAGGCAATTGGACCACCCTGTTGCGGGTTCTTAGTGGCCAGTCGGGCATAAACATAAGCCAGAGACATCGCACCAATAATTGAAATTACCCAGCCCCAAATGGCAATACCACCGATGCTGGCCAGGTTCGCAGGTAATAATGCAATACCGCTCCCCATCATATTACCGGCGACGACACCGGTACAGGCAAATAGCCCGATCTTCTTGGCAGAACTCATGGTTGTTTTTCTCCTAAGTTTATTTGGGAGGTACAGATCATGATACAGAACCATTAATTGACCCGACCAACTGCCAACAAGATTACTGATTTGTACGAGATAAGTCCTAAAGATAAAGTGAAATAACAACAAACATCAGACAAATGATATTTTGAGCTTTTTCGCTTAACATATAAACATGACAACAGGGTGTCAGAAAAAGATAAACATTGTTGTATTACATGCTGTTAGAGGTAGGATGGCGTGTTACTTAACTGTTATTTAAAGCCTCCAGAATGCTAAATATAAATAACAACCAGAGGCTTCATGAGAAACATAAATTTAACCTCACCACGCCAAAAACCTTGCGCGTGATGAGGGTTTACTTATTCTGAAGAGAGGAAATTATCGAGATACGGAACCACCCGGTTAACCGACGTCTGGAAAACGCCGTTTTCTATCCAGTACAGCGTATCTCCGCCGGGGCGTAAATTAAACGCGGTGATGTAAGAATCGGCAGCCAGCCGGTTCTCACCTTTCATCTCATAGACTTTGCCTAACAGCACATAATTCAGCCACGACATTTCTAAATCGATTGCACTGTTAATCGCGGTATTCGCTTCGTCGACTTTGCCTTTACCGAGCATATCCACCGCTTTTATTTGGTAATAAATCGCCATGTCTTTAATACCCGGCATCTCCCCTACCCGCTCAACTTCACTGTAGAGGGCGGCCAGCTGTTTATCATCCAGCGGCTGCTGCGAATGGCGTAATACATCCACCAGCGTTTTTTCGGCATAGGCGTAAATAAAATCCGGCGCCCGCTTAATCACATCGTCCAGCAGACTGCTGGCCTTGCTTAATGAATCGACATCGCCCTTCATTAACAACTGATGCGACTGGTAGAAGTAGGTTAACGCCACGCTTTGCGACGGCTGATACTGCCTGAGCATCGCCTGCATCCGCGCTGGCCACGGCTGCGTCAGCGCATCCGACAGGCTGTTCATCAGATCGTTCTGAATGGTCAGCTGGTTGTCATTGGTCACAAAGTAGCGTTTATCCAGCATCGTCGAGCTGTCAGCGTTATCCACCAGCTGGACCGACATAAAGCATTGCTGTGCCCGGTAGTGGCGCTGATTGACGAACTCAATGGTCAGCGTTTTCCCGGAACTGCTCGGCTCATTGATGTTGTAGTCCGTTTTGTCATGCACC
>NZ_PIOG01000226.1:0-36489 GCF_002810545.1 Klebsiella sp. A-Nf5
GCCTCGGCCCGACCCGAAGCCTGCAGGGATAAGTCGAAGGCACCACGCAGTGGCGATGTTGCTGGCCGGAGCCCGGGGGTACAGGGGGCGGCGGCGACTGGCCGCCCCCTGTGCGCTCCCTGCGCCAGAAGAGACATAACGCAGAAGACATATCGGGAGCGCAATGTGCCCGGAAATAACACAGAACAAACGTTTTTCCCGGGGCGAAACCGTTGCAAACCGATAACAGTTTCTACATTATCGTGCCTTTTGTAGCCCCGGTAAGCGTAGCGCGACCGGGGAGCGGGCGGGGTAATTACGCCAAAATGGCTTTGCAGATAGCGTCGCTGACCTGTTGCGTTGACGCGCTGCCTTTCATATCCGGGGTTTTCGGCCCGCTGGCAATCACCTGCTCAATCGCCGCCAGGATCCCGTTGTGGGCGGCGTGATAACGCTCGTCGCCGTTACCGAGGAAATCGAGCATCATCGCCCCGGCCCACACGGTGGCGATCGGGTTGGCGATATTTTTACCGTAGATATCCGGCGCGGAGCCGTGAACCGGCTCGAACAGCGATGGGAAGGTACGCTCCGGGTTGAGATTGGCCGATGGCGCAATACCGATAGTGCCGGTACAGGCCGGGCCAAGATCGGAGAGAATATCGCCGAACAGATTGGAACCGACCACCACGTCGAAACGCTCCGGCTGCAGCACGAAGCGGGCGCACAGGATATCGATATGCTGCTTGTCCCAGCGAATATCCGGATAGTTTTTGGCCATCTCTTCCACTCGCTCATCCCAGTAGGGCATGCTGATCGCCAGACCGTTGGATTTGGTGGCGGAGGTCAGCGTTTTACGCGGGCGGCTTTGCGCCAGTTCGAAGGCGTAGCGCAGGATCCGGTCCACGCCACGGCGGGTAAAGACCGACTCCTGAATCACCACTTCATGCTCAGTGCCTTCATTGGCGCGCCCGCCAAGGGCGGAATATTCGCCTTCGGTATTTTCGCGCACCACATAAAAATCAATATCACCGGCCTTTTTACCCGCCAGCGGGCAGGGGACGCCGGGGAACAGGCGCACCGGACGCAGGTTGACATACTGGTCGAACTCGCGGCGGAACTTCAGCAGCGACCCCCACAGAGAAATGTGGTCGGGAACGGTATCCGGCCAGCCGACGGCGCCAAAGTAGATAGCATCGAAGCCCTGCAGCTGCTCGCGCCAGTCGCCCGGCATCATCTTGCCGTGATGAGCATAATATTCGCAGCTTGCCCACTCCATCTGCTCGAAGCTCAACGACAGATCCCAACGCTGTGCGGCGGCTTGCAGCACGCGAATCCCTTCAGGCAGAACTTCTTTGCCAATTCCGTCACCCGGGATGGCGGCAATACGACAGGTTTTTTTCATTCCGGTTCTCACTTTTTAGCGATGATGTTTGACCACCTGCCTATCCTATAATTGACTGGTTCATAATTAATCACGCTAACTGGTGAAACATAAAACACAGATCATGAATAATCTGCCGCTGCTAAATGATTTACGCGTCTTTATGCTGGTCGCTCGCCGGGCCGGGTTTGCCGCCGCCGCCGAGGAGCTTGGCGTATCACCGGCGTTCGTCAGCAAGCGGGTTTCGCTGCTGGAACACACCCTGAATGTGGTGTTGCTGCACCGTACTACCCGCCGGGTCACCATTACCGAGGAGGGGGAGCGGATCTACGAGTGGGCGCAGCGCATTTTGCAGGATGTCGATGAGATGATGGACGAGCTTTCCGACGTGCGTCAGGTGCCGCAGGGAACGCTGCGTATTATCAGCAGCTTCGGCTTTGGCCGCCGGGTGGTGGCCCCGGCGCTGTCGGCGCTGGCCCTTCAGTACCCGCAGCTGGAACTGCGTTTCGATGTCCAGGACCGGCTGGTGGATTTAGTCAATGAAGGGGTGGATCTCGATATTCGCGTCGGCGACGATATCGCGCCGAATCTGATTGCCCGCCAGCTGGCGTCCAACCACCGCGTGCTCTGCGCCTCGCCGCAGTTCCTTGACCGCCATCCACCACTGAAGCAGCTGAGCGATCTGGCCGCTTTACCCTGCCTGGTGATTAAAGAGCGCGATCATCCGTTTGGCGTCTGGCAGTTGCACAGCAAAGAGGGGCAGCACGCGATCAAGGTGACCGGGCCGCTGTCGTCCAACCATGGTGAAATTGTGCACCAGTGGTGTCTGGACGGGCAGGGAATTGCGTTACGTTCATGGTGGGACGTCAGGGAGAATATCGCCAGCGGCCATCTGGTGCATGTGCTGCCGGAATTCTTTCAGCCTGCCAATGTCTGGGCGGTCTACGTCTCCCGGCTGGCGACGTCCGCCAAAATTCGCACCACCGTGGAGTTTCTGCGCCACTACTTTCGACTGCACTATCCGCAGCATGAGCCGACGGCCAGGGCCGTCGGCGGAGGCGATTAAACCCCAAGGCGGTCGCGCAGACTGTAGTAGGCGGCGCCCATGGCGGTAAAGGGAATGCGCAGGCTGCGGCCGCCCGGGAACGGGTAGTGCGGCAGCTTGGCGAAGGCGTCGAAACGCTCGGCGTCGCCGCGCAGCAGCTCTGAAATCAAGCGTCCGGCGAGGTGGGTACAGGTCACGCCATGGCCGCTGTAGCCCTGCATGTAGTAAATATTGTTATCGAGACGCCCGAACTGCGGCATCCGCGACAGGGTCAGCAGGAAGTTGCCGGTCCAGCGGTAGTCAATTTTCACCCCCTGCAACTGCGGGAAGGTTTTCAGCAGCTTGGGCATAATCAGGCGCTCAACGTCGTCCGGATCGCGCGCGCCGTAGACCACGCCGCCGCCGTACAGCAGGCGGTTGTCGCCGGTCAGACGGTAGTAGTCCAGCAGGTAGTTACAATCTTCCACACAGTAGTTTTTCGGGATCAGCGAGCGGGCGACCTCTTCCGACAGCGGGGCGGTCGTCACCACCTGGGTGCCGCACGGCATGCTGCGTTTCGCCAGCTCCGGCTCCAGCTTGTCACCGAGATAAGCATTGCCGGCGACGATGACGTAGCGTGCGGTCACCTGGCCGCGCGCGGTACTGACCACCGCCGGGCTGGTGTGCTGGATGCGGGTGACCGGCGACTGCTCATACACCCGGCCGCCGTTCAGGCGAATGGCGTCCGCTTCGCCGATGGCGAGGTTCAGCGGGTGAATATGGCCGCCGCTGTGGTCGAGCAGGGCGCCGACGTAGCGGTCGCTATCCACTTCGCGACGGATTGCGTGGCTGTCCAGCAGTTCCAGCTGGGTGTTGCCGTAGCGCTCCCAGTTGGCTTTCTGCTCTTCCAGGGTTTCCAGCTGTTTATGGTTCATCGCCACAAACAGGCCGCCCGGGCGGTAATCACACTGGATCTGGTAGCGCTGGATGCGCTCGCGAATAATATCGCCGCCTTCGAACATCATGCTGCCGAGCATTTTGGCCGCATCCGGGCCGTAGTTCTTCTCAATGACGTCGATATCGCGGCTATAGGAGTTGACCAACTGACCGCCGTTGCGGCCGCTGGCGCCGAAGCCGATGCGCGCGCCTTCCAGCATCACCACGTCGTAGCCCATTTCGGCCAGATGCAGGGCCGAGGAGAGGCCGGTGTAGCCGCCGCCGACGACGCAGACGTCGCAGCTTATCGATTCGTCCAGCGTTGGGAACGGTTCATACTTGTTGGCGCTGGCGGCGTAGTAGCTAGTGGTATGTTCAGTCATGATCAAGACTCCAGGGCAATCCAGATGGTTTTCAGTTCGGTGAATTTTTCCAGCGCGTGTAGCGATTTATCGCGCCCGTTGCCGCTCTGCTTGTAGCCGCCGAACGGAACGGTCATATCACCATCGTTATAGTTGTTGACGAAGACCGAGCCAGCCTTCAGGCGACGGCTCATGCGGTGGGCGCGCGACAGATCGCGGGTCCACACCGCGGCGCCGAGACCGTAGTCGCTGTCGTTGGCAAGCTGCAGCGCCTCTTCTTCGCTTTTGAAGCGCGTGACCACCAGTACCGGGCCGAAGATTTCTTCCCGGCTGAGGGTCGATGCCGGGTCGACGTCAACGAAAATGGTCGGGCCGACGGCGGCAGGCCACGGGTTTTTCCGCCCGTCGAGGAACAGCGTGCTTTTGGCTTCGCCGCCGCGGATAAAACTGTGCACGTTGTCGGCATGGGCGTTATCAATCAACATGCCCATGGTGGTGTCCGGATCGAGCGGGTGACCCGGTTGCCAGTGTTGCGCCTGCGCTTTCAGCAATGTCAGAAATTCGTCGGCGATGCTCTCCTCCAGCAGCAGGCGGGTGCCAGCGATACAGACCTGGCCCTGGTTATAGAAGATGCCGCCGGCGGTGGCGTTGACCGCTTTTTGCAGATCCGGGCAGTCGGCGAAGACGATGTTGGCGCTCTTGCCGCCCGCTTCCAGCCATACGCGCTTCATATTGCTGTCGCCGGCGTCTTTCAGTAGCTGCTTGCCGGTACGGGTGGATCCGGTGAAGGTGATGACTTCAACGTCAGGATGAAGGGCCAGCGCCTGCCCGGCCTCGTGGCCAAAACCGCTAACCACGTTCAACACGCCGTCCGGCAGGCCGGCCTCTTTCGCCAGCCCGGCCAGACGCAGGGCGGTGAGCGGCGATTTTTCCGAGGGTTTGAGGATCACGCTGTTGCCTGCCGCCAGCGCCGGGCCGAGTTTCCAGCAGGCCAGCAGCAGCGGGAAGTTCCACGGCACCACCGCGGCAATCACGCCAATCGGTTCGCGGACGATCATCGCCAGCTCATTGCTGCCGGTGGGCGCGACTTCGCCATAGACTTTATCCAGCGCCTCGGCGTACCAGCGGATGGCGCGGGCGGCGCCGGGAATATCGTCGCGCAGGCTGTGGCGGATCGGTTTGCCGGTATCCAGCGTTTCCAGCAGCGCCAGCTCTTCACGATGGGCTTCCATCAGGTCGGCAAATTTCGTGAGAACCGCTTTACGCCAGGCCGGAGAGGCCTGCGACCAGTCGCCGTTATCAAAAACCTGACGCGCGGCTTTCACCGCCAGGTCGACGTCGGCTTTTTTACCGCGGGCGACCTGCGCTAATGTCTGCTGCGCGGCAGGGTCAATGGTCTCAAAGGTGGTATTATCGGCCGCGGCGCAATATTCGCCGTTAATAAATAAGCGCGTTTCAATGGCCAGGTTTTTCGCTTTTTCCTGCCAGTAAGCCAGGTGCTGAAAATTCATCATGACTCCTTAAAAACATTATCGGCAAATTAATCAGTTCGGCGTTTTCAGGCTGCACGGGGGCGCTGCGCCAGGCGCAGGGCATAGTGTATCCCCGGAGTTGAATACCGTTTATTTCCCTGGATTTCGACAGGTTGTTTGCAACCCGAATTATTCAGGGGGTAGCCGCCATTCACTGGCGTTAATTATTTCAGGGCCAACAGGAAATAATATTCCGTACGGCACAGGCGTTATTACTGCGAGTTCTTCGCCGCGACGAAAATAGCTTTTCCGTCGCGACAGGCCTGAAGAAAGCCTGAACCTCGTTCAGGCTAAATAATCAGAATGTGGTGGGGGTGTGGGCACTGATGATGCGGCAGATGCCTGCCGAGGTGTTGCTGAAGCTGTGCGGGATGCCGGTATTAATGGCATAGCTCTGTCCAGCCACCAGGTGGTACGACTGACCGTTAATGGTCAGCACGATCTCACCTTCCAGTATGGTGCCTATCTCCTCACCCTGATGCTTAATTCTCTCCCCAGTCGTGGTTCCAGGCTGGTAAGTTTCAAAAATCATCGCCAGCGTACGGTTCGGATTTCCGTTATGAACCAGTTTCATGGAAACGCCCTGACTCCCCATCTCAATCAGGTCATCCTGATTAATGACCACCTGGGGTTCGTCCGGCTTTTCGGGTTCAGAAAAGAATTCCGAGAGCGACAGCCCATAGACTTTCAGCAGCTTTTGCAGCGTACTGATGGCAGGACTGACTTTGTCCTGCTCTATGGTGCTGATGGCACTATGTGTTAACCCAGACAGTTCGGCGGCACGACGCTGTGAGAGACCCAGCTGTTGGCGGATCTCTGACAGACGTTTCCCTGGCGCCAGTCCGTCATCGCTCATATTTGCATTTCCTTAACGGTAGTGGTCAGCGCCGCCGCTTTTCAGCATGATGGCCCTGACAGGCGGTGATAAAACCATCAAACAACATACGCGACAGGGCGTATTCGCTACTGTTCCATTCAGGATGCCACTGTACGCCCAACGCGAAAGGATGATCGTTCACGCTGACCGCCTCCACCAGTCCATCCGGCGCTCGTGCCTCCACGCGCAGCTGCGGACTCAGAGTTTTCGCCCCTTGCCCATGTAGCGAGTTTACCCAAAACGTGTTGCAGCCCGGTATCAATTGCGACAGCAATCCTCCTTCCTGAACCTCAACCTGATGGGACGGCGCATACTGCTGCTCGACGGGCAGTTCAGGATCTTCACGATGTTCAAGGAGCTCAGGCTGCTCGAACAGACGACGATACAGAGTCCCGCCGGTGGCGACAACCAGTTCCTGCAGTCCACGACAGATGGCGAAAATGGGGATGCGCCTTTCGAGTGCGGCGTTAATCAGCGCCATGCTCAGAAGATCACGCCCGGGGTCGGCGTCAGGCTCATCGCCGTTTTCACCATAAAGGTGCGGCTGCACATTACTGGGACTGCCTGGCAGGTAAATCCCGTCCAGTTTATCGACTAACGCGTTCAGCAGCTCCGGCTCCGCCAGCGCATGCGGCAGGGCGATCGGCAGTCCGCCGGCGTTAACAATGGCATTCAGGTACTTTTCTTGCAGAGTCTGGGTCTGGTGACCCTTAAGCCTGTTTCTACACATCACGACGCCAATAACTGGCTTGTACATTATATTTTCCATGATCGCCCTCACAAAGTGGACTAAATTATGACCGCTATAGCGGGTTTAACGGCCATATCGTTCAATATTTTCTCAATCTAGCAGTGGAAATAGCCCTTTGCAAACTTAATTTAACATTTGACAAACAATTTGTTTGCATACAAAGTCGATGGGGTGGACATTATATTTAACGGTCTGAGCACAGGACCGAAACCCAACCAACGGCGGTGAATCATGGAAACCAATATCGTAGAAGTTGAGAATTTTGTTCAGCATACGGAAGAGAGACGGGTCAGCGCATTCGCGAAAGAAGTGAAGCGCTACCTCGAAACCTACCCCGATACCCAGTATGTCGATGTCCTCCTCACCGACCTGAACGGCTGCTTCCGCGGCAAACGGATCCCGGTTGCCGGCCTGAGTAAACTGGAGAAAGGCTGTTATTTCCCGGCCTCGGTGTTTGCGATGGATATTCTTGGCAATGTGGTGGAAGAGGCCGGTCTGGGTCAGGATATGGGCGAGCCGGATCGTAGCTGCATCCCGGTACCTGGCACCTTAACGCCTTCGGCGGCTGACCCACAATCGATAGCCCAGGTACAGCTGACCATGGTTGATGAAGATGGCGCTCCCTTTGACGTTGAGCCGCGGAACGTACTCAACCGCCTCTGGCAGCAGTTGCGCCAGCGCGGGCTGTTCCCCGTGGTAGCGGTAGAGCTGGAGTTCTATTTACTGGACCGCAAACGCGATGCCGAAGGCTACCTCCAGCCGCCGTGCGCGCCGGGCACCGACGATCGCAACACCCAAAGCCAGGTCTACTCCGTCGATAACCTTAACCACTTTGCCGACGTGCTTTATGACATCGACGAGCTGGCCAAACTGCAGCTTATCCCCGCCGACGGCGCGGTGGCGGAAGCCTCGCCGGGCCAGTTTGAAATCAACCTTCACCATACCGATAACGTGCTGGATGCCTGCGATGATGCGCTGGCGTTAAAACGTCTCGTGCGTTTAATGGCGGAGAAGCATAAGATGCACGCCACTTTTATGGCGAAGCCTTATGAAGAGCATGCGGGCAGCGGGATGCACATCCACATCAGCATGCTGAACAATAAAGGGGAAAACGTGCTGGTGGACGGCGACGGGGAAGACTCCGCGCTGCTCAAACGCGCGCTGGCCGGGATGATCGATCTGATGCCGGCCTCGATGGCGCTGCTGGCGCCGAACGTGAACTCGTATCGCCGCTTTCAGCCGGGGATGTACGTCCCGACGCAGGCTTCGTGGGGGCATAACAACCGTACCGTGGCCTTGCGTATTCCGTGCGGCGAGCGGCAGAACCACCGCGTCGAGTATCGCGTGGCGGGGGCGGACGCCAACCCATATCTGGTGATGGCGGCGATTTTTGCCGGCATTCTGCACGGGCTGGATAACCCCCAGCTGCCTTTGCAGGAAGAGGTGGAAGGTAACGGTCTGGAACAAGAGGGCCTGCCGTTCCCGATCCGCCAGAGCGATGCGCTGTGGGAGTTTATGCAGAACGATCATCTGCGCGAGCGCCTCGGTGAGCGTTTCTGCCACGTTTTTCATGCCTGTAAGCATGATGAATTACTGCAGTTTGAGCGTCTTATCACAGAAACCGAAATTGAGTGGATGTTGAAAAACGCCTGATGGTCGCCCCGCGAGGGGCCCATGAGTTTGGTAATCAGTAGCATCATACGGCCTGAGCGGAGCCTGGTCGTCCTTTTTGCTGGGAGCCCAGCCATTTCCCGGATGTCGCGTTAAGGAGCGCAGGCGGCAACGGGGCTTCAGTTAACGACACAGTGTGTGACGAGGAAATGAGATGATGCAGATGTTCAAATATCCGCAGGGAGAGGGAGGCCGCTCTGGCCGCATTGGATGCCAACCAGCTACCGCTCACCGGTCCGTCTTACCCTTTTATTTACGCCTTACCCCTTTGCTAAGCAGGTTTGTCACGCGGACGTTGTACCCGCAGACTGTTATCAGCAAAGGGGGAATGAGCGATGGCTATTAATCTTCCTGCGCAAGATGCCGCTCAGGCGGGCAGACCTGGTCTGCGGAAATCACTCAAACTCTGGCAAGTGGTGATGATGGGGCTGGCCTATCTCACGCCGATGACGGTGTTTGATACCTTCGGCATTGTCTCCGGCATCAGCAATGGCCACGTACCGGCGTCTTATTTGCTGGCGCTGGCGGGCGTGCTGTTTACCGCTATCAGCTACGGCAAACTGGTGCGCCAGTTTCCGGAAGCTGGCTCCGCTTACACCTACGCGCAAAAATCCATCAGTCCGCACGTCGGCTTTATGGTTGGCTGGTCGTCGCTGCTGGATTATCTGTTCCTGCCCATGATCAACGTCCTGCTGGCGAAGATCTATCTCTCGGCGCTGTTCCCGGAAGTACCGCCGTGGGTGTGGGTGGTGACCTTTGTTGCCATCCTCACCGCCGCGAACCTGAAAAGCGTTAACCTGGTGGCTAACTTCAATACCTTGTTCGTGTTGGTGCAGATCTCGATCATGGTGGTATTTGTCATTCTGGTGGTGCAGGGGCTGCACAAAGGCGAGGGGGTGGGTACCGTCTGGTCGCTGCAGCCATTTATCAGCCAGAATGCCCATCTGATCCCGATTATTACCGGCGCGACCATTGTCTGCTTCTCGTTTCTCGGCTTCGATGCGGTGACCACGCTGTCGGAAGAGACCCCTGATGCCGCGCGGGTGATCCCGAAGGCGATTTTTCTCACCGCAATGTATGGCGGCATTATCTTTATCGCCGCGTCGTTCTTTATGCAGCTGTTCTTCCCGGATATTCATCGCTTTAAAGACCCTGATGCCGCGCTGCCGGAGATTGCGCTGTATGTGGGCGGCAAGTTATTCCAGTCGATTTTCCTGTGCACGACCTTTGTTAACACCCTGGCGTCGGGCCTGGCGTCGCATGCCAGCGTCTCCCGTCTGCTTTACGTGATGGGCCGCGACAACGTCTTCCCGGAGCGTATTTTTGGCTATGTGCATCCGAAATGGCGTACCCCGGCGCTGAACGTGATTATGGTGGGCATCGTTGCGTTGTCGGCGCTGTTCTTCGACCTGGTGACCGCCACGGCGTTGATCAACTTCGGCGCACTGGTGGCGTTTACCTTCGTTAACCTGTCGGTGTTCAACCACTTCTGGCGGCGCAAGGGGTATAACAAAACCTGGAAGGATCGTCTGCACTATCTGCTGCTGCCAATGGTCGGGGCGTTGACCGTGGGCGTGCTGTGGATCAACCTCGAGGCCACCTCGCTAACGCTTGGTCTGGTGTGGGCGGCGCTTGGCCTGCTGTACCTGACTTATCTGACCCGGCGTTTCCGTAAACCCCCGCCGCAGTTCGATGCCACCAAAGCGGAGCAGGCCTGGGAATCATAAACGTTTGATGCTGCTGTTGAACGAAGGCAGGCCCACTGGCCTGCCTTCGTTTTTGGTTCGGTAAGGGACAGTACAGGATGGTAAAGAAATCAGCAGAAAACGGCGGGGAACGGAAGGTGTTATTTCTTCTTTTTATGGACAGGTAACTGACTGGCGCGCCGCTCTTTGAGGTACGACACCAGGCTGTAAATGGCGACGCCCAGCAGCGCCACCGCGACGATAAAGAGAATAAGACCCGACATAGACCAACCTAATATTCTGTTTAGAAAGGGAAAAAGATACAGGGCTCTGTTTGAAGATAACATCGGGATATGTCTGAAAGATGACGCCTCATACCGGGAATCTTCGGCGATGGGGTTGTGATAAAATATTTCCCGCAGGAATGTGACAGCCAGGGTTTCATCTGAAATGGCGTAACACTCCGTTAAGTGATTTTACAGAAGTGCGGTCTACAGCAGGTTACGCTGACCGCGAATAAGAATGATCTGAGAGTAAGTCATGTATAAGAAAACCCTCAGCCTGCTGGGTGTGGTGCTGGCGCTGTCTGCCTTCGCCAGCCAGGCTGAAAGTGAACCTCAGGCGAGCCGCGAACGGATCGTGGAGCAGATCCTCAAGCCATGTGAAGGTAAAAAAGCGGGCGATAAGGTGGTGATTACCGATCGCCGCGGCGGCGAGCACGAGGCCATTTGTACCCTGACGGCGGTTCCGCTACCGGAGTAACGCCCGCCGCAAGGGGGTTAGCGATACCGCGGCGCCGGTTGCCCGGTTCGCGCGCTGGTAAACAGCGCCAGTCTGGTCTGCTCGAAAGCCTCCCACAGTCCCAGGTCATGAACCGGCGGTAAGGTGACCTGTTCCCCCATCTCCAGCCCCCTGAGGGCGGCGTCCACCAGATCTTCTGTGGTCATCACTGTGCCGGTGGGCAGGGCGTCCAGCGCCACGCCGGAGGTCGGCCAGAGATCGGTGGCGGTCGCCGCCGGCAATACCGCCTGAATACGCACGCCGCTGTCGGCAAACTCATCCTGCAGACCGCGGGTGAAGCTCAACACCCAGGCTTTACTGGCGCTGTAGACCGCGCTGCCCGGCAGCGTATGTAGCGCGAGGATGGAGGCAATATTAATGAGCGTTCCCCGGCGTCGTGGGGTGAAAGCGGCCAGCGCGGCATAGCTCAGGCGCAGCAGCGCCGTGGTGTTGAGCGTATGAATCGCCTGGTGCTCGCGCGGCGTACTGGCGAGAAAACCCGCCATTTTCGCGGTGCCGGCGTTGTTAATGAACAGGTCGATGGCGGGATCCTGCTGCAGACGCTGCTCTATGGCGGCAATCCCGTGCTCTTCGCTAAGATCGGCTTTGAGGATGCTGGCCTGGATGGCGTAGCGTGCCTGCAGCTGGTCGGCGAGCGCCAGCAGCCGGTCTTCACGACGGGCGGCGAGGATCAGGTTGTAGCCGCGGGCGGCGAGTCGTTCGGCATAGATCGCGCCGATACCTGAGGACGCGCCAGTGATAAAAGCAGTGTGCGATGACTGGGTCATGAGAATTGCCTCGTAAAAGGTTGCATTATTAAACCAAATTCAGCATGAGATATCTGGTTTAATAATGCAACTATTTTGCCAGGCTTTTTTTATTTCTGCCTGCCGCAGGGAGCGATTAGTCGTTCAGCGGGAGGGCGATGGTGATATCCGCTGGGGACAGCTCACGGCCATCGGCCGCCTGCAGCACCAGTTTACGCAGGGGCTGACGCTGCTGGCGGTCAATGAGCCGGGTCGCCGGTTCGTTCGGGTCAAAAAGATAGTCGTCTGCCCACTGGGAGAGGGCGACCAGCACCGTTTGCAGGGCACGGCCCTTGTCGGTCAGGACATACTCCTGCCAGGCGCTGCCGTCGGAGGCCGGCTGCAGGCGCAGGATGCCTTCATCCACCAGCATTTTCAGCCGCCCGGCGAGCATGTTTTTGGCAATACCGAGGTTTTTCTGGAATTCGCTAAACCGGCGCACCCCGCGCAGGGCATCACGGACGATCAGCAGCGACCACCAGTCACCGATTACATCGAGGGAACGGGCGATAGGGCAACAGCTGTTTTCCAGACGGGTACGTTTCACGAAGGCCTCCAGGTTAATTGTTTCATTATAAAACTCTTTGCCCGGCAGGGGAAATTTTCGACTACGGTCTAAGTTTGCGAGCGATTACCAGGAAAAATGTCATCAATCCGTCACAATTAACGCGATGATAATAAATGACTAAGGATGAAGGGATGAGAAAACGTCTACTTGCCGCCGCCGTCGCCGGCGCGGTGATGTTATCCGCTGGCGCTCAGGCGCAGGACACGGCCGCCCCGGAGGGGTATCAGCTGCAACAGGTGCTGATCATGAGCCGTCACAATCTGCGTGCGCCGCTGGCCAATAACGGCAGCGTGCTGGAGCAGTCGACAGCGAAAGCCTGGCCGCAGTGGGATGTGCCGGGCGGTCAGCTGACCACCAAAGGCGGCGTGCTGGAGGTGTATATGGGCCACTATATGCGCGAATGGCTGGCGCAGCAGAAGCTGGTGACCAGCGGTGAGTGCCCGCCGGAAAACGCGGTTTACGCCTATGCCAACAGCCTGCAGCGCACCGTCGCCACCGCGCAGTTCTTTATCACCGGCGCGTTCCCGGGCTGCGGTATCACGGTGCACCATCAGCCGCAGATGGGCACTATGGACCCGACCTTCAACCCGGTTATTACCGACGACTCCCCCGCGTTTCGCGAGAAAGCGCTGCAGGCGATGGAAAAAGAGCGTCAGGGGATGCAACTGACCGAGAGCTATAAGCTGCTGGAGACGATGATCGATTACCGCAACTCGCCCTCCTGCAAAGAGAAGCAGGTTTGCTCGCTGAGCGAGGGTAAGGATACCTTTAGCGCCGGTTATCAGCAGGAGCCGGGGGTTTCCGGCCCGCTGAAGGTGGGCAACTCGCTGGTGGACGCCTTCACCCTGCAATACTATGAAGGTTTCCCGAAAGACCAGGTGGCGTGGGGGGAAATCACCAGCGATAAGCAATGGCAGGTGCTGTCGAAGCTGAAAAACGGCTACCAGGATAGTCTGTTTACCTCGACGGCAGTGGCGCAAAACGTCGCCAAACCACTGGTTAAATATATCGATAACGCGCTGGTGGGCGAGGAGGCCAGCAAGGCGAAAGTCACGCTGCTGGTGGGGCACGACTCGAATATCGCCTCGCTGCTGACGGCCCTGGACTTTAAGCCTTATCAACTACCTGGCCAGTACGAGCGCACGCCCATTGGCGGCAAACTGCTGTTTCAGCGCTGGCATGACAGCGCCGGCAATCGCGATTTGATGAAGATTGAGTATGTCTATCAAAGTACTGAACAGCTGCGTAACGCCGACGCGTTAACCCTGCAGGCCCCGCCGCAGCGGGTCACCCTGGCGCTTAACGGCTGCCCGGTTGACGATCAGGGATTCTGCCCGCTGGAGACCTTTAAAAAGGTGATCAACGAGGCGGCGAAGTAATGTAAAAAACCCGGAGCAATCCGGGTTTTTTAGCAGGTTAGGGTGAGCCCTGACGGGAATAAACGTCCTAGACGTTTTTACGCTCAATCGTCTGTTCACCCCAGAACAGCGCATCTTTATCGGTTTTGGCAAAGGCCAGCGCCAGCACTTCGTCGCTGCCTTCCTCCCAGATTTGCTCCGCCCGTTTTTCATCGTAATGGGCGACTTCAAAAATCGCCTCGGCGATCTCCGGCGAGGTGTTACGTAAACTTGCCCATTCGCCGACGTGATGTGCTTTTGCTTCTTGAGTTGGCATGTTGCTCCTCCTGCAGAAGATTAGCCGTGTACTTTAACGGCCAGTTTAGCGACATGTTCGCCCTGATAGCGGGCGATGGCTAACTCTTCCTCGCTCGGCTGACGCGAACCGTCTCCGCCGGCGATGGTGGTCGCGCCATAAGGGGTTCCGCCGCGGACCTGGGAGATATCAAACAGCTCCTGGGCGCCATAGCCGATCGGGACGATGATCATGCCGTGGTGGGCCAGCGTCGTCCAGGTCGAGGTGATCGTTTGCTCCTGGCCGCCGCCGGTGCCGGTTGAGCTGAATACGCTGGCGATTTTGCCATACAGGGCGCCGGACGCCCACAGGCCGCCGGTTTGATCGAGGAAGGTGCGCATCTGACCGGACATGTTGCCGAAACGAGTTGGGGTACCAAAGATGATGGCGTCATACTCTGCCAGCTCCTGCGGCGTGGCGACGGGCGCGTTTTGAGTTTTCCCGCCTGCTTTGGCAAATGCTTCAGCCTGCATGGTTTCCGGCACGCGCTTCACAACCACCTCAACGCCATCCACCCGGTTCGCCCCATCGGCGACGGCGTGAGCCATGGTTTCAATGTGTCCATACATGGAATAATAAAGCACCAGAATTTTAGCCATTTCCATCACTCCTCGGTTGCGTTATAAGCCAGCCAAATGACTGGTTACCTTTAAAGATAAAGCCTCCGCCGGAGAGTGCAAATCCAACGGGCATTTATTTGATTTATAACAAAATGACAAAGCGTTATTTACTTTTCCTTGCACAGCGCGGCCTGAACAGGAGAGAAGAGGGGGCGTTGCGCCTGCCATTTTGGCCGGTGCGGCAAGGGTGTAGCATCAGGATACATTTTTGCCGACTATTTTTTCTCCGCCAGCAGAGTCGGTTAGGGCCCGTTCACGCCGCGAGGGGACTTTTTTCGCCCGGGTTTGTTTCTGGATATTTCATTTGTCGCCGTCAGCAGCTGTCATTCACTAACCTTATAGATACGCGGTAAGACAGCGGCATCGCCGCTCCCGCGTAATGCACTATGATGTCTAACCTAATGGAGGTCAGTAATGGCAAACCATCGTGGCGGTTCTGGCAACTTTGCTGAAGACCGTGAAAGAGCATCAGAAGCAGGACGTAAAGGTGGCCAGCATAGCGGGGGGAATTTTAAAAATGACCCTCAGCGCGCCTCAGAGGCTGGCAAAAAAGGGGGTAAAAACAGTCATGGTAGTCGTGACAGTTAACGCGCGACTCGCACTGTTCTCTTTGATGCGGTGTTAATCTCCCCCACCCAACCGCATCGCCCTCGCCGCCGGCATCTGCCGGCGGTTTTTTTATCTGTCGGTGGTTGCGCTCCCGCCGGGCGGATTGCACACTGGTCGCCCGTTAATCGTCATGGCTGTCTTATGTCTTCGTTAAAATTCTCCATTACCCGCCAGGAAGCGCTCCTTATCATGATCACCATGTTCTGGGGAGGGACGTTCCTTGCCGTGCAGTATGCGGTAAGCCTCAGCGGGCCGCTGTTTTTTGTCGGTCTGCGTTTCGCGACTGCCGCGCTGGCGGTGGGCCTGCTCTCGCTGCGCACCCTGCGCGGTCTGACGTGGCTGGAGGTGAAAGCGGGGGTGGCGATTGGCGTGGCGATTGCGCTGGGGTATGGCCTGCAGACCTGGGGACTGCAGTCGATCTCCAGCAGTAAGTCTGCCTTCATCACGGCGATGTATGTGCCGCTGGTGCCGCTGTTGCAGTGGCTGTGCCTGGGCCGTATGCCGGGGGTGATGTCCTGCGTGGGAATTGTGCTGGCCTTTATCGGTTTGATCCTGCTGGCCGGGCCGGAAAATAATCTGCTGGCGCTTGGCGTGGGGGAGATGATTACTCTGGCGAGCGCGCTGGCGATCGCCGCGGAGATTATCCTTATCAGCGCCTGGGCCGGGAAAGTCGATGTCCGCCGGGTGACGGTCGTGCAGCTGGCGACCGCGTCGCTGGTGGCTTTCGCCGCCATGAAGCCGGCGGGTGAGGCGGTTCCGCCGTTGACGCCGGCCCTGCTCGGCGTCGCGCTGGGGCTGGGGATTTTCAGCGCGATCATTCAGGTGACCATGAACTGGGCGCAGCGCAGCGTCTCGCCGACGCGGGCCACCCTTATCTATACTGGTGAACCGGTATGGGCCGGTATTTTTGGCCGGCTGGCCGGTGAGCGTCTGCCGCTGCTGGCCCTGCTCGGCTGCGTCTTGATCCTCGCAGGGGTGCTGGTGAGCGAGCTGAAGTGGAAGCGCAAGTCGCCGCCGCAGGTTTCCACAAACGACGATGCGCAGCCGCTGCCGGACCTGGCCGATCGCCGCGAGCCATAATTTTACGCTTCTGACCCGACAGCGGCGCTTATCCTGGCCCGGCTCTGACTGTCTCCAGGCCCGCGCAAGCGCAGCGCCGCCGGGCGGTCAGGCTCCGTACCTGCGGCGGTGCCGGATGGCGGCATAAATGCCTTATCCGGCCTACAGGCTCACACCACCCAGGCCCATACCGCTCCCTGCGCCAACGCCGCGCTAATGTGGCTTACACCGGCGTTACCCTGGCCTCCTTCGCTTCCCGCGTTCCGCGATGAAGCAGCGCGTGCAGCAGGATCGCCCCGAAGGTGGCCGTGCCAATCCCGCCCAGCGTAAAGCCGCCCACCGACAGCGCGAAATCCCCTGCGCCCAGCACCAGGGTCACCGACACCATGATCAGATTGCTGTTCTGGCTGAGGTCGACGCGGTTTTGCACCCAGATCCGCGCCCCGGCGACGGCAATTAAGCCAAACACCACGATCGAGGCGCCGCCGATCACCGGCCCGGGAATGGTGTGGATTAATGCGCCAAACTTCGGTGAGAAGCCCAGCAGCATCGCGATCAGCGCCGCGGCGACAAAGACCAACGTCGAATAGACCTTGGTCACCGCCATGACGCCAATGTTCTCCGCATAGGTCGTGACCCCGCTGCCGCCCACCGAGCCGGAGAGCATGGTCGCCAGCCCGTCGCCGACGAAGGCGCGCCCCATGTACGGGTCCATATTGCGCCCGGTCATCCCGGCGACGGCCTTCAGGTGCCCCAGGTTCTCAGCCACCAGGATCACGGCGACGGGCGCAATCAACATCATCGCCTGACCGTTAAAGGATGGGGTGGTAAAGTGCGGCAGCCCGAACCACTCCGCCTGGGCGAGGGAGGAAAAGTCCAGCGGTTTGCCAAGGCCAAAACCGTTAGCCAGCAGGGCGTACAGTGCGCAGGCGACGATCAGGCCGACCAGGATCAGCAGACGCTGCAGCATCCCGCGGGTAAATACCGCGACTATGCCGATGCAGAGCACGGTTAACACCGCCATCCAGCTGTCGAAGGCGCTGGCGGACACGCTGCGCACGGCAATCGGCGCCAGGTTCAGGCCGATTGCCATCACCACCGCGCCGGTCACCACCGGCGGCATCAGGCGCTCGATCCAGCGGGTGCCGATCTTCATCACTACCAGACCAATCAGGGTGTAAACCAGCCCGCAGGCGATGATCCCACCAAGGGCGACGCTCAGATGAGGGTTCAGCCCCTGGCCGTTAAAGCCGGTAATGGCGATCACCACCCCGACAAAAGCGGCGCTGGAGCCGAGATAGCTCGGCACCCGTCCGCCGGTGACGACAAAGAACAGCAGGGTGCCGACGCCCGACATCAGAATCGACAGGTTGGGGTCGAGCCCCATCAACAACGGCATCAGCACCGTCGCGCCGAACATCGCAACGGCGTGCTGCACGCCCATCACCAGCGTTTGTCCGGCCGACAAGCGTTCATCGGGGGCGACAACGCCGGACTCAGCGGCGGGGGAGGTCAACTTCCAGCGAGGAAAATCGAAGAGTGCCATGATGATATCCCGGGTTAAAGGTTAACAAGCGGGTCGCATAAGCGTGTGATAACCGCGGTCAAACCACATCAGTCCCCGGGGTTCCGGGTGACGGGTAATGGCCACGACGTGACAAAACAGGATGTCGTGCGTGCCGACGCTGACGCGCTGGTCGATACGGCAGTCAAAGCTGACCAGCGCCGCCTCCAGCCGCGGACAGCCGGTGGCGCCAGTCTGCCAGTCGGCGGCGGCAAAACGCTCGTCCATTGCCGTTTTACCGCCAAACAGCGTCGACAGGGCCTCCTGTCCGGCCGCCAGGGTATTGACGCACAGCGTGTGGTGTTCGCTGAACACCGGCCACACCGAGGCCGAGCGGTTCAGGCAGACCAGCAGGGTCGGCGGCGTGTCGGTAACGCTGCAGACCGCGCTGGCGGTGAACCCCGCCCGGCCCGCCGGGCCATCGGTGGTAATAATGTTAACCGCGGCGCCGACGTGGGCCATGGCGTCACGAAAACTCGCTTTGTCCGCTAACTCCATCGCCAACTCCTTATGCCAGCAGGCAGGCTTCATCAAAGGACAGACGCGGCAGGCGACCATACAGCTTGCCGGGGTCGCCATAGCCGATATTTACCAGCAGGTTGCTTTTCCAGCCGTTGTCGGCGAAAAACGCCGCGTCGACTTTTTCCCGGTCAAAACCGGACATCGGCCCGGTGTCGAGGCCCAGCGCGCGGCAGGCGAAAATCAGGTACGCCGCCTGCAGCGAGCTGTTGCGAAACGCGGTCTCTTCCGCCAGCTGCGGGCTGGAGGTAAACCAGCTGCGGGCGTCACCGTGGGGAAACAGGGTCGGCAGCCGGTCGTAGAAGGCGCTATCCCATGCCACGATGGCGGTCACCGGCGCCTGCATGGTTTTCTGCAGATTGCCGCTGGAGAGCGTTGGGCGGAGCTTCTCTTTGCCTTCCGCGCTACGGACGAACACGATGCGCGCCGGCGAACAGTTGGCGGAGGTAGGCCCCATTTTCATCAGGTCCCAGACGGCCTGCAGTTGCGCGTCGCTCACCGGCTTATCCAGCCAGCCGTTGTGGGTCCGGGCCTGGGTAAACAGCGTCTCGCAGGCCGTGTGGTTTATCGCGTCGTTCATTAGATCTCCCTGGCGACCGGCAGCATAGCGGCCAGCCCGTCGCATAAAATGGTATTAAACGTATCGGCGTCGGTGACGTTACAGGCATGGCCGCCCCACGGCATCTCCACATGCTGGCTGCCGGGGATCGCCGCCTGCAGCACGCGGGAGCAGGAGGCCGGGACCAGCAGGTCGTCAGCGGCGCTGACAATCAGCGTCGGACAGGCAATGGCCGCCGCACGGCGTGAAAAATCAGCCTGCTTCAGGGCCTGCAGTCGCTTCAGCAGATTATCCTTGCCCTGAAAATGACTGATGGCAAGCGCATCTTCCGCTTCGAGGCGCGGCAGGCGCGCGGCCATCCATTCCGCCGGGTAGAGAAACAGCGGTTGCGCTTCAACCCACGCCTGCGCGCCGCCGGCATGCAGCAGACGCTCGCGCACCAGGAAGCAGCGGCGGGTATGCGGCGACAGCGTCAGCCAGCCGTTGACCAGCACCAGGGCGCTCACCGCCTCGGGGCGATCGAGCGCCAGCTGCAGGCCAATCAACGCCCCCAGGGCGTGGCCCACCAGCGCAAAGCGGGTGATCCCCGCCGCCTGCAGGGCGCTGAACAGCTCCCCGGCCATCGTCACCATGCTGTAGTCGGCGGGCAGCGGGCCGGCGTTTTCCCCGGTCCCGTTATGGTCATAACTCACCAACTGATACTGTGCCTCCAGCGCCGCGCGCTGCGCCAGCCAGTAGCCGCCGCCCCCGCCAAGGCCGGCGCTGAGGACCACCACCGGCGCGCCGGGCCATGGGGCTGGAGCAATATTGAGCCTCATCATGTCGGGGTGCCGATATGGGCGACGCTGGCGATTTCCACCAGCGCATCAGGCTTCACCAGCCCGCACTGAATGCAGAAGCGCGCCGGTTTATCGCCGGGGAAGAACTCGGCGTAGACCTCGTTAATCGCGGCGTAATTTGTCCAGTCGGTGATAAAGATGCTGTTGAAAGTCACATCCGCCATACTCCCGCCCGCCGTTTCGATAACGCTCTTGATGGTCTCCAGCACGTGGCGGGTTTGCGCCTTTGGGTCGCCGATGTGCACCACATTGTTTTGCTTATCAAACGGCAGGGTGCCCGAGACGTAGACCACCCCGTCGGCGAGCGTCCCCGGAACAAAGGGGGCAATCGGCGTGGTGGTGCCTGGCGGAATAATCACCTGTTTAGGCATAACGTTTCTCCTTGGCTAAAGACAGCGGGGTGGCGGGGGACAGCGCGTGGCAGAAACTCTCGACGTCGCTGACCCAGCCGAAAAAGGTTTCAATATTGAACAGCGCCGCCTGCTGGGCGAAGGCCGGCCCGGCCTGATGGGTGGCATCCTCCAGCACGATGCCGAAGTATTCGAGAAAGAAGCCATCGCGCAGCGTCGATTCGACGCAGACGTTGGTGGCGATCCCGGTGAACACCAGGTGGCGTATGCCGCGGCTGCGCAAAATGCTGTCGAGCGGGGTGTTAAAGAAGCCGCTGTAACGCGGTTTCGGCAACACGATGTCGCCTTCCTGCGGCGTCAGCTCGTCCACCAGCTGATAATCCCAGCCGCCTTTCGCCAGCAGCTTGCCCTGCAGCTCCGGACGCTGGCGCATCGTTTTCAGCGCGTTGGACTTGTGATAGTTCGGCGAGCCCGGGCCGCCAGCTTCAACATACTGGTCATCCCAGCCATTCTGGAACCAGATAATCAGCATACCCGCGGCGCGGGCGGCGGCGACGGCGGTATTAATATTGTCGATAACCGGCCGGGTGGCGGAGACGTCAAAGCCAGCGAGATCCAGATAACCGCCCTGGCTGGCGTAGGCGTTCTGCATATCGACCACAATCAGCGCGCTCTGCTGCGGCGCGAAGGTCAGGGATTCCGGGCGAGCGGGAAGGGTAATCATCAGGCCACCTCACGGGTAACAGGAGCAATGTGGTCCCGGCAGCGCATCAGCGGCTGAATGCGTTCGCCAAAGGCGTCGATGCCGGCAAGAAAATCATCAAAGGTCAGCAGCACGCCGTCGGTACCGGGCACGCTCGCCACTTCATCGAGCATCCGCGCGACGCTGGCATACGATCCGACAAGGGTGCCCATGTTAATGTTGACCGCCGAGGTGGGGTCGGCCATCTGGCGCACGTTGGTATCGCTGCCGGAGCGGGTGTCTTTCTGACTCTGCTCGGTGAGCCACGCCAGCGCTTCTTCATCGGCGCCCGCTTTGTAATGTTCCCATTTGGCGCGCGCCGCCTCGTCGGTTTCGTCGGCGATCACCATAAACAGCACATAGGACCCCACATCGCGGCCGGTTTTTTCCGCCGCCTGCATCATGCGCGCGGCGGTCGGGGCAAAGGCCGTTGGCGTATTGACTCCTTTGCCAAAGCAGAAGTTGTAGTCCGCGTGCTGAGCGGAGAAGGCCATACCGGCATCGCTCTGCCCGGCGCAGATCACCTTCATCGGCTGCGAAGGGCGCGGGCTGACCCGGCAGTCGTTCATGGTGAAGTAGTCACCTTTGAAATCGCTGCGCCCGGTGTCCCACAGGTCACGGAGCACCTGAACGTATTCGGTGAGATAGTCATAGCGGCTGGCGAAATAGTCATCTCCCGGCCACATGCCCATCTGGTCATATTCCGGTTTTTGCCAGCCGGTCACCAGATTGACGCCAAACCGACCGCCGGAGATGGAGTCGATAGTGGAGGCCATCCGGGCGACAATCGCCGGCGGCAGCGTCAGGGTGGCGGCGGTGGCGTAGATCTGGATCTTCGAGGTCACCGCCGCCAGGCCGGCCATCAGGGTGAAGGACTCCAGGTTGTGATCCCAGAACTCGGTTTTCCCGCCGAAGCCGCGCAGCTTGATCATGGAGAGCGCGAAGTCGAAATGGTAGTGCTCGGCTTTCTGCACGATAGCCTTATTCAGTTCGAAGGTCGGCATATACTGCGGGGCATGAGTAGAGATCAGCCAGCCGTTGTTGCCAATGGGAACGAAAACACCAATTTTCATACCTACCTCTCTGCAGTCATGGAAGATGGAATTGCGGTGGTGCGGCATCCTGCCTCTCCCTGGACCACCTTGCAGAAGAGCTAAAGCAAACGCGATGCCAGTTTTATAAATGCCAATGTTATTAATGTGTTACTTTTGAGTTGCTAAAAAGGACGATAAAAAAGTGGACTGGATGGTCAAAATCAGTGCACGAAAAAACGGCAGTCATGCGCAATCAGGGTGCACGGGGTCGTGTCGGCGCAGGGCTTTTGCTATGCTGGTGGCGTCAACTGAAGGAGAGGATGTATGACACAGGGCGCGGTGAAGAAAAACGGCAAACGTTCACAAGCGGTAAGCGCCAAAAAGGAGGCCATCCTGGCCGCCGCGCTGGAGGCATTTTCGCAATTTGGTATTCACGGTACGCGACTGGAGCAAGTGGCTGAGCGCGCCGGGGTATCGAAAACCAATCTGCTCTATTACTACCCTTCGAAAGAGGCGCTGTATGTGGCTGTCCTGCAGCAGATCCTCGCCATCTGGCTGGCGCCGCTGAAGGCGTTTCGTGAGGATATCAGCCCGCTGGTGGCGATCCGCGAATATATTCGCCTGAAGCTGGAGGTGTCCCGCGATCATCCCCAGGCCTCGAAGCTGTTCTGCCTCGAGATGCTGCAGGGGGCGCCGCTGCTGATGGGCGAACTGACCGGGGACCTGAAAGCGCTGGTCGATGAGAAATCGGCGATTGTCTCCGGCTGGATCGACCGCGGCAAGCTGGCGCCGGTCGATCCGCAGCATTTAATCTTTATGATCTGGGCCACCACCCAGCATTACGCCGACTTCGCTACCCAGGTGGAGGCAGTCACCGGCGCCACGCTGCAGGACGCGGCCTTTTTTGAACAAACGGTCGATAATGTCCAGCGGATGATTATCGAAGGCATTCGCGTCCGTTAATTGGCCGGTGGCAGTGGGCAGCTTTGATCGCCATCTTCGCACTGCAGTAGCGAGGAGAGGAATGACTCCCGCTCCACGCTCTTATCGGTCATGCACTGGCTTACCAGCATCGGCTGCATGCTGCCGCCTTCGGCGCCGGACGCGAGGAAGGCGCAATCGGCGTCGCGCAGGGCGATCCATGCCTGCTGCGCCTGCTTCAGTAATGTCTGTTGTTTACCCACCGCGCGCTGCAGGGCCTGCTGCCAGGTGTCATTCAGTTTTTTGTCGGCCGCCTGAAACTGCGCGGCCGCGCACTGATTCATTTCGGTTTGGGTATTGGCGTTGCTGCACTCGTCTGCCAGCGCCGCGCCGCTGGCCAGCAGGGCCATCACGGCAAATAACGTGCGTTTCATTGTTCTGCTCCCATAAAAAAGGCTCCCGTCCGGGAGCCTTAATTAAACACAGCTGACGTCGGCTGTCATTAGCTGATCACTGCGCCGATTTCCCGGATGGCGGCGCACAGCGCCTTATCCGGGCTACCTCGTTGTATTGTTATGTTGTCGGGTGGCGCTACGCTTACCCGACCTACAATACTGGCCGCCCCCGTGCCATGAGACAGGTAGCCCCGGTAAGCGCAGCGCCACCGGGGATGATCACAGCGCCTTATCCGGGCTACCCTTTGGCGGTGGTAGGTAGCCCCGGTAAGCGCAGCGCCGCCGGGGAGCCTGTTTTAGCCGATGGTCATCAGGCTGGCGTTACCGCCTGCCGCCGCGGTGTTAACGCTCAGCGAACGCTCGATATACAGCCGCTCCAGCAGCAGGTTGGTTTCGCCGCGGGCGAAGCCCTGCACCGAGACTATCGCCCCGTCGCGTGCCGCCACCTGCTCGCACAGCTCGCGCAGCTGGTCGGAATCGCCGTGGTAGATAACCGCGTCGAAGGCCTGGCCAGGTAACTGCTCCGCTTTGGCAAAGCGAATTCGCTCGCTGACGTCCCGCGGCAGCTTCTTCGCCAAATCGCGCTGCAGGGCGCTGTCCGGCCACAGTACTTCACAACCCACCGCCAACGCGGCCGCCAGCTGGATCAGCGCATCCTGCTCGTTATCCGCGACGCACAGCACACGGTCGCGCGGCATCAGCGTCAGGGTATTGCGCTCGCCGGTTGGCCCGGGCAGCAGGCGTTGGGTACCGCTTTGCGCCTGCTCGCTGTACTGCTGGCACAGCGCCTGTAGCTCAGGACGGCCCGCCGCCCACTGCTGCAGCGCCAGGAGTGGTTTTTCCAGCAGCGTTTTCAGCTGGGCGTCCAGCGGGCGCTCCGCATCCTGGCGGGAGAAGGTCACGCCAACTGCGCCTTGTGGACGGCTGGAGAGCAGACGGTACAGGTACAGCGGACCGCCGGCTTTCGGACCGGTACCGGACAACCCTTCGCCGCCGAACGGCTGCACGCCGACCACGGCGCCAACCATATTGCGGTTGACGTACAGGTTGCCCACCTTCGCACTGCCGGTGACCTGGGCGATGGTCTCGTCGATGCGGGTATGCACGCCGAGGGTCAGGCCATAGCCAGAGGCGTTAATCTGCTCGACCAGTTTGTCCAGCTCGTTACGGTTATAGCGCACCACGTGCAGCACCGGGCCGAAGACCTCTTTTTTCAGCTCGTCGAAGCTATCGAGTTCGATAAGCGTCGGCGGCACGAAGGTCCCGTGGCGCCATTCGCTTGCGTCTTCGCTATTCTCGCGCACCGCCTGGTAGACGGTGCGTCCTTTGGCGCGCATCGCCTGAATATGGCGTTCAATATTCTCTTTCGCTTCCGTGTCGATAACCGGGCCAATATCGGTGGTCAGCCGGCCCGGATTGCCCATCCGGCACTCGCTCATGGCGCCGCGCAGCATGGTTAACGTATGGTCGGCGACCTCTTCCTGCAGGCAGAGCACGCGCAGGGCGGAGCAGCGCTGGCCGGCGCTGTCGAACGCGGAAGCCAGGACGTCGATCACCACCTGCTCGGTCAGCGCCGACGAGTCGACGATCATCGCGTTCATCCCGCCGGTTTCGGCGATCAGCGGTGTCGGGCGACCCTGGGGATCGAGGCGGCTGGCAATATTGCGCTGCAGCAGCGTCGCCACTTCGGTGGAGCCGGTGAACATCACGCCGCGTACGCGATCATCGGAGGTTAGCGCGGCGCCCACGGTCTCTCCGCGGCCCGGCAGCAGTTGAATAACGCCTGGCGGCACGCCGGCCTCCAGCAGAATCGCCACGCCCTGGGCGGCGATAAGCGGCGTCTGCTCTGCCGGTTTCGCCAGCACGCTATTGCCGGCCGCCAGCGCGGCGGCAATCTGGCCGGTGAAGATCGCCAGCGGGAAGTTCCACGGGCTGATACAGACCACCGGGCCCAGCGGGCGGTGGGTTTCATTATCGAAATCGTCGCGCACCTGGCCGGCGTAATAGTGCAGGAAGTCGACGGCTTCGCGTACTTCAGCGATGGCGTTGCTGAAGGTTTTACCCGCCTCGCGCACCAGGATCCCCATCAGGGTCGGCATCTGGCTTTCCATCAGCACCGCGGCGCGCTCAAGAATGGCGGCGCGCTCCTGCGGCGGGGTGGCGAACCAGATCGGCGCATTGTTGATAGCGCTGGTCAGCGCCTGCTGCACTTCGGCGTCGCTGGCTTCGCGGACGTAGCCGACGATATCTTTCGGTTCTGCCGGGTTAACCACCGGCTGCATTTCGCCTTCGGCCACCGGCTGCTCCAGCATCGGCAATGCCTGCCATTTATGCAGCGCGCTGTTAAGCAGGGAAGAGGAGAGGGAGGCCAGACGGTGCTCGTTCGCCAGATCGAGACCGGCGGAGTTGCTCCGGCCGCTGCCGTAGAGATCGCGCGGCAGCGGGATTTTCGGATGCGGCAGGCCGGCCTGGCCTTCCTGCTGCGCCAGTTTTTCTACCGCGCTGACCGGGTCGGCGACCAGCTCGTCCAGCGGCAGGGTATTGTCCGCGATACGGTTGACGAAGGAGGTATTGGCGCCGTTTTCCAGCAGACGGCGCACCAGATACGCCAGCAGCGTTTCGTGGGTACCCACCGGGGCGTAGATCCGGCATGGACGGTTCAGTTTGCCGTCGGCGACTTTGCCCACCACCTGCTCGTACAGCGGTTCGCCCATGCCGTGCAGGCACTGGAATTCATACTGACCCGGGTAGTAGTTCTGGCCCGCCAGCTGGTAGATAGCCGCCAGGGTATGGGCGTTGTGGGTGGCGAACTGCGGGTAAATCAGGTTCGGCACCGCCAGCAGTTTTTTGGCGCAGGCGAGGTAGGAGACGTCGGTATAAACCTTGCGGGTGTAAACCGGATAGCCTTCGAGGCCTTCCATCTGCGCGCGTTTGATTTCGCTATCCCAGTAGGCGCCTTTCACCAGACGGATCATCAGGCGACGACGGCTGCGGGTCGCGAGGTCGATCAGGGCATCGATGACGAACGGGCAGCGCTTCTGATAGGCCTGGATCACGAAGCCGATGCCGTTCCAGCCGGCCAGCTCCGGTTCGAAACAGAGTTTTTCCAGCAGATCGAGGGAGATCTCCAGGCGATCGGCCTCTTCGGCGTCGATGTTGATGCCGATATCGTACTGGCGCGCCAGCAGGGTCAGCGATTTCAGACGCGGGTAAAGCTCTTCCATCACCCGGTCATACTGCGCGCGGCTGTAGCGCGGATGCAGCGCGGAGAGTTTAATCGAGATGCCCGGGCCTTCATAAATGCCGCGGCCGTTGGAGGCTTTGCCGATGGCGTGGATCGCCTGCTGATAAGAGACCATATAGGCCTGGGCATCGGCGGCGGTGAGCGCCGCTTCGCCGAGCATATCGTAGGAATAGCGGAACCCTTTTTCTTCCAGCTTGCGGGCGTTAGCCAGCGCTTCGGCGATGGTTTCGCCAGTAACGAACTGCTCGCCCATCAGGCGCATCGCCATATCGACGCCTTTGCGGATCAGGGGTTCGCCGCTCTTGCCGATGATGCGGTTCAGCGAGCGGGAGAGGCTGGTCTCGTTATGGGTCGACACCAGTTTGCCGGTAAACAGCAGCCCCCAGGTGGCGGCGTTGACGAACAGCGACGGGCTGCGGCCGATGTGCGACTGCCAGTTGCCATTGCTGATTTTGTCGCGGATCAGCGCATCGCGGGTGGCTTTATCCGGAATACGCAGCAGGGCTTCCGCCAGGCACATCAGCGCCACCCCTTCCTGTGAAGAAAGGGAGAACTCCTGCAGCAGACTCTGCACCATGCCGGCGCGGCCGCTGGCGGTTTTCTGGTTGCGCAGTTTTTCCGCCAACTGATACGCCAGCTTGTGTGCCTGTTCGCCCAGCGGCTGCGGCAGACGGGCCTGCTCCAGCAGCATCGGTACCGCGTCGGTTTCCGGACGTCGCCAGGCGGCGGTGATCGCTGCGCGGCTCACCGACTGCGGCAGGATCTGCTCGGCAAATTCGAGGAACGGCTGATAAGGTTCTTCCGCCGGGGAACCTGCTTCATCGCTTTCATTGGCGGCGCCGGAGAGCAGGGCCGGCAGCTCAGGCAGCGTCTCGTCGTTCTCCAGTTTTTCCAGATAATTGAAGATGGCCTGTTTAATCAGCCAGTGCGGCGTGCGGTCAATACGGCTCGCGGCGGACTTAATGCGCTCGCGGGTGGCGTCGTCAAGCTTAACACCCATGGTGGTGGTGCCCATGCTCAGAACTCCTGTCATTTATCGTTAGGCTTATGCGGTTGCATGGAAATATCCACCATGTTGCAACTTTGTGCAACCTTGTTAATTGTGGCTTGTGACGCAAGCCGTGAAATGGCGGATTTGTTAAAAATAATACTCAAAATAGCAGAATTTTAACCCCGGCCTCATAGGGTATTTGTATGCGTGAGTTAACACTTTTGTTTGGTGCAACCTTTAAAAACGTGAGAGAGTGCAACCTCTAAAAAAATGACGTTTTGCGCTGCCGGTTTTTCGTGTAAATGCTGTGTTAAATCATTTGTGAAAAACCGAAGCTTCCGTCAGGATACGGTCGCCCAATTAAACAACGCACCATTACCCCGTTCCGGTAGTGGAAAAAACGACAAAGCGGGACGCTGTCGATAAAAAATTCTGGAGACTTTGCATGGCTATTAGCACACCGATGCTGGTGACATTTATTGTTTATATTTTTGGTATGGTTTTAATCGGGTTTATTGCCTGGCGTTCGACCAAAAACTTCGATGATTATATTCTCGGCGGGCGGAGTCTGGGGCCATTTGTGACCGCGCTTTCCGCGGGGGCGTCGGATATGAGCGGCTGGCTGCTGATGGGACTGCCGGGAGCGATTTTCCTCTCCGGGATTTCCGAAAGCTGGATCGCCATTGGTTTAACGCTGGGGGCGTGGATTAACTGGAAGCTGGTGGCCGGTCGCCTGCGCGTGCATACCGAGGTGAATAATAACGCCCTGACGCTGCCCGATTATTTTACCGGCCGTTTTGAAGATAAAAGCCGGGTGCTGAGAATTATTTCGGCGTTGGTTATTCTGCTGTTCTTTACCATCTATTGCGCCTCGGGAATTGTGGCGGGGGCGCGTCTGTTTGAAAGCACCTTCGGTATGAGTTATGAAACCGCACTGTGGGCCGGTGCGGCGGCGACGATTATCTATACCTTCGTCGGCGGCTTCCTCGCCGTCAGCTGGACCGATACCGTGCAGGCCAGCCTGATGATTTTTGCCCTGATCCTCACCCCGGTGATCGTGATTATTTCCGTCGGCGGCTTTGGTGATTCGCTGGAAGTCATTAAACAAAAGAGCATCGAAAATATCGACATGCTCAAGGGGCTGAACTTCGTGGCGATTATTTCGCTGATGGGCTGGGGGCTGGGCTATTTCGGCCAGCCGCATATTCTGGCGCGCTTTATGGCGGCGGATTCGCACCACAGCATCGTTCACGCACGTCGCATCAGTATGACCTGGATGATCCTGTGCCTGGCGGGCGCAGTGGCCGTTGGCTTCTTTGGGATTGCCTACTTCAATAACAACCCGAGCCTGGCGGGCGCGGTTAACCAGAACGCCGAGCGCGTGTTTATCGAACTGGCGCAAATCCTGTTTAATCCGTGGATTGCCGGGATCCTGCTGTCGGCGATTCTGGCGGCGGTGATGTCCACCCTGAGCTGTCAGCTGCTGGTCTGCTCCAGCGCGATTACTGAAGATCTGTATAAAGCGTTCCTGCGCAAAAACGCCGGCCAGAAAGAGCTGGTGTGGGTGGGGCGTATGATGGTGCTGGTGGTTGCCCTGGTGGCGATTGCCCTGGCGGCCAATCCGGAAAACCGCGTGCTGGGACTGGTGAGCTACGCCTGGGCTGGCTTCGGCGCCGCCTTTGGTCCGGTGGTGCTGTTCTCGGTGATGTGGTCACGCATGACCCGTAACGGCGCGCTGGCCGGGATGGTGATTGGCGCCCTGACCGTGATCGTCTGGAAGCAGTTTGGCTGGCTGGGCCTGTATGAAATTATTCCGGGCTTTATCTTCGGTAGCCTGGGGATTGTGGTCTTTAGCCTGCTGGATAAAGCGCCGTCGGCCAGCATGCAGCAGCGCTTCGCCGAAGCGGATGCCCACTACCATACGCCGCCGCCGGTACGCGCCACGGCTGAGTAAGGTCATCTGACGCTCACGAGCCCGCCGCTGGCGGGCTTTTTTTTGCCTGTTGCCGGGTCCGAATATTATAACCCTTGCTAATTATTTGAAAATCCGCTGATATTTCCTGACTAATAACAATGAGGATAGCAAAGATGACGTTCAGACAGGGTGCAATGGCGCTGGTGCTGGCAGGGTTACTCAGCGGCTGCGTGGCGGGTGGAAGTTCGTCGACCCGCGCGGCGAAGCCCGGCGCCTGCCCGGCGGATCGGTCCATGGTGCAAACCACGCTTTACTTCGGCCTGAGCCGCCCGGTGGGGAAAGACATCACCGCTGAAGAGTGGCAACAGTTTGTCGACCGCGACGTCACGCCGCGCTTTCGCGATGGGCTGACGGTGTTTGATGCCCGCGGCCAGTGGCTGGGCCAGAATGGTCAGGTGGTGCGGGAGCAGAGTAAGGCGCTGATGGTGATCCATGGCAACGATGCGCAGAGCGAGGCAGGCATTGAAGCCCTGCGCCAGGGCTATAAATCACGCTTCGCGCAGGAGTCGGTGATGCGTGTCGACCAGCCGGTCTGCGTGCAGTTCTGAGTAAACGGCGGGGGCAGCCCCGCCGTTTGTCTTACAGGACCAGCCCGGCGAAGCTGGCGGAAAGCAGGCTCACCAGCGTGGCGCTATACACCAGCCGCAGGCCGAAGCGGGAGACGATATTGCCCTGCGGTTCATTCAGGCCTTTGATCGCCCCGGCGATAATGCCGATCGAGGCAAAGTTGGCAAACGACACCAGGAAGACCGAGAGAATGCCGAGCCCGCGCGGCGTCATGCTGGCGGCAATCTTTTGCAGCTCAATCATCGCCACAAATTCGTTAGCGACCAGTTTGGTGGCCATGATGCTGCCGGCGTTCAGCGCATCGCTCAGCGGGATGCCGATAAGCCAGGCCAGCGGATAAAAGACATAACCGAGGATCTGCTGAAAGCTGAGACCAAACAGGGTAGCGAACAGCGCGTTAATGGCGCTGATCAGGGCGATAAAGCCGATCAGCATCGCCAGAATAATCATCGCCACTTTAAAGCCGGCCAGAATATATTCCCCGAGCATTTCAAAGAAACTCTGCGATTCGTGCAGCTTCTCGAGTTTTATTTCCTGCTCGCTGCCCGGCCGCGTCGGGTTAATCACCGACAGCACGATAAAGGTGCTGAACATATTCAGGATCAGCGCCGCGACGACATATTTGGCATCCAGCATGGTCATATAAGCGCCGACAATCGACAGCGATACGGTCGACATGGCCGTCGCCGCCATGGTGAACAGCCGGCGTGAGGAGAGGTCGCCCAGTACGCCCTTGTAGGCGATGAAGTTCTCCGACTGGCCGAGGATCAGCGAGCTGACGGCGTTGAAAGATTCCAGCTTACCCATGCCGTTTACCTTCGACAGCAGGGTGCCGATGACACGAATGAAAATCGGCAGGATCCGCCAGTGCTGAAGAATACCAATCAGCGCGGAAATAAACACAATCGGACACAGGACGCCAAGGAAAATAAAGGCTAACCCTTTTTCGCTCATGCCGCCAAAGACGAAATTGGTCCCTTCAGCGGCAAAGCCTAACAGTGAAGCAAAAAAGCCGGAGATATTTTTCACCAGCCACAGGCCGCTTTCTGCGTGCAGGAAAAAGAAGGCGAGCGCTATTTCGATAATAATCAACTGGAGAATGTAACGAATACGAATTTTTTGTCTGTCGTAGCTGACAAGCCAGGCCAGGGCGAGGATCACCACCAGCGCCAGCAGGAAATGAAAAAATGCAGTCATGTTGTTCTTTTCGCAGGTCAATAAGGCCGCCATTTAGCCATAGCCGCTGCCACGGGAAAATATCTGGCGTAAAAAATCCTTTGCTTATTCTTTTCCCTCATAACAGGCGAATATTTTCGTAAGTCATTATTTGCCAGCGATTTATTTACAGATAGTCATCATTCTCTAAACATTTCGCTTGTGTTTCTGAGTATTGTAATGATAATCACTATCATAAATATTACCTGTTTTTGCATTCGTTGACGGTGCTTTACATTTAAGGGTATTGGTATGTTTGTCCCATTTCTCATTATGTTACGCGAAGGCCTTGAGGCGGCGCTGATTGTCAGCCTGATCGCCAGCTATCTGAAACGCACCCAGCGGGGAAACTGGATTGGCGTGATGTGGATTGGCGTGATCCTCGCGGCGGCGCTGTGTCTTGGCTTAGGCATTTTTATCAACGAAACCACCGGGGAATTTCCTCAGCGCGAACAGGAGTTGTTCGAGGGGATCGTCGCGGTCATCGCGGTGGTGATCCTGACGTGGATGGTCTTCTGGATGCGCAATGTCTCGCGCAACGTTAAACAGCAGCTGGAGCAGGCCGTGGACAAGGCGCTGCAGCGCGGCAATCACCACGGCTGGGCGCTGGTGATGATGGTCTTTTTCGCCGTTGCCCGTGAGGGGCTGGAGTCGGTCTTCTTTCTGCTGGCGGCATTCCAGCAGGATGTCGGCATCTGGCCGCCGCTGGGTGCGCTGCTGGGTCTGGCCACGGCAATCGTGCTGGGCTTCCTGCTCTACTGGGGCGGTATCCGCCTTAACCTCGGCGTGTTCTTCAAATGGACCAGCCTGTTTATTCTGCTGGTGGCCGCTGGTCTGGCTGCCGGGGCGATCCGCGCCTTCCACGAGGCTGGCCTGTGGAACCTGTTCCAGGATACGGCCTTCGATCTGAGCAACGTGCTGTCGACGCATACGCTGTTCGGCACACTGCTTGAAGGGATCTTCGGCTACCAGGAGACCCCGAGCGTTAGCGAAGTGGCGGTCTATCTGCTTTATCTGATCCCGGCGCTCGTGCTGTTTGCCCTGCCGCCGCGGAATAATACCACTGCCTCGCGGGCTGCCTGACCGGGCGCTGCGAGCTTATAAGCGACACTCTACTTACCGAAAGGGATGATCATGATGATTCATTTTCGCCGTAATGCGCTGCGGGCGACCGTGGCCGCGCTGCTCAGCTCTGCATTGGGTGCTCAGGCTGCGGATATCCCGCAGGTCAAAGTCACCGTCAACGACAAGCAGTGCGAGCCGATGCAGGTGACCGTTAAAGCGGGTAAAACCCAGTTTATTATTCAGAACCATAGCCAGAAAGCGCTGGAGTGGGAAATTCTGAAAGGGGTCATGGTGGTGGAAGAGCGTGAGAACATCGCGCCGGGCTTTACCCAAAAGCTCACCGCTAACCTGCAGCCAGGCGAATATGATATGACCTGCGGCCTGCTCACCAACCCGAAAGGGAAACTGATTGTCACCGGCGAAGCAACCAAAGACGCGGCGAAAGCGGATGCGGTGCTGAGCCTCGGCGACGCGATCACCGCTTACAAAGCCTATGTGACGGCGGAAACCGCGCAGCTGGTCAGCGGCACCAAAGCCTTTACCGACGCGGTGAAAGCGGGCGACATCGAAAAAGCGAAAGCGCTGTACGCCCCGACGCGCCAGCATTACGAGCGCATCGAGCCGATTGCCGAGCTGTTCTCTGATCTTGACGGCAGCATCGACGCCCGCGAAGACGACTTCGAGAAAAAAGCGGAAGATCCGAAATTCACCGGTTTCCACCGTCTGGAAAAGGCGCTGTTTGGCGATAACAGCGTCAAGGGCATGGAAAAATATGCCGATCAGCTGAACAGCGATGTGCTGGAGCTGCAAAAGCGTATCAGCGAGCTGGCATTCCCGCCGTCAAAAGTGGTGGGCGGGGCGGCCGGATTAATTGAGGAAGTCGCGGCCAGCAAGATCAGCGGCGAAGAAGATCGTTACAGCCACACCGACCTGTGGGACTTCCAGGCCAACATTGACGGCGCACAGAAAATTGTCGACCTGCTGCGCCCGCAGCTGCAAAAAGAGAACAGCGCGCTGCTGGCGAAAGTGGACGCCAACTTTAAGAAAGTGGACAGCATCCTCAGCAAATATCGCACCAAAGACGGTTTCGAGACCTACGATAAGCTGACCACCGCTGACCGTAATGCGCTGAAAGGGCCGATCACCACTCTGGCGGAAGATCTGGCTCAGCTGCGCGGGATCCTGGGTCTGGACTAAGTCGATGGCACAACAGAAACCCCACGACGTGAACGAGCCGTCACGTCGTCGCTTACTGAAAGGGATCGGCGCGCTTGGCGGCGCGCTGGCCATCACCGGCGGCTGCCCGGTGGCGCATGCGGCAAAAGCGGAAAGTTCCCCCGGGACGCTGGCACCCGACGCCCGTCAGGAAAAGCAGCCCTTCTACGGCCCGCATCAGGCGGGCATCCTGACGCCGCAGCAGGCCTCGATGATGCTGGTGGCGTTCGATGTGCTGGCGGCCGATAAAGCCGACCTCGAGCGCCTGTTTCGACTGCTTACCCAGCGTATCGCCTTTTTAACCCAGGGCGGCCCGGCGCCGGACACGCCTAATCCGCGGCTGCCGCCGATGGATTCCGGCATCTTAGGGGCGTGGATTGCACCGGATAACCTGACCATGACCGTCTCGGTTGGCCATTCGCTGTTTGATGAGCGTTTTGGCCTGGCGGATAAAGCGCCGAAAAAACTGCAGCCGATGACCCGCTTCCCCAACGATTCACTGGATGCCGCCCTGTGCCATGGCGACCTGCTGCTGCAGATCTGCGCCAATACTCAGGATACGGTGATCCACGCCCTGCGCGATGTCATCAAACATACGCCGGATCTGCTGAGCGTGCGCTGGAAGCGGGAAGGGTTTATCTCCGACAGCGCGGCGCGCAGTAAAGGCAAAGAGACTCCCATCAATCTGTTGGGTTTTAAAGATGGTACTGCTAACCCGCCGAGCCATGACAGCGCGCTGATGGATAAAGTCGTGTGGGTGACAGCCGATCAGGACGAGCCGGCCTGGACCGTGGGCGGCAGCTATCAGGCGGCGCGCATCATCCAGTTTCACGTCGAGTTTTGGGACCGGACGCCGCTGAAAGAGCAGCAGACGATCTTTGGCCGCGACAAGCACAGCGGTGCGCCGCTGGGGATGAAAAACGAACACGATACCCCGGATTACAGCAACGATCCTGGCGGGGAGACGATCGCGCTGGATAGTCATATTCGTCTGGCCAATCCTCGCACGCCGGAAACCCAGTCCAGCCTGATGATGCGCCGTGGCTACAGCTATTCGCTGGGCGTCACTAACGCAGGGCAACTGGATATGGGACTGTTGTTCGTTTGCTATCAGCACGATCTGGAAAAGGGTTTTCTGACGGTGCAGAAACGGCTTAACGGCGAGGCGCTGGAGGAGTACGTCAAACCCATCGGCGGGGGCTACTTCTTTGTTTTACCCGGCGTGGTGGATGATAAGCACTATCTGGCACAGTCGCTGCTGCAGGCCTGATACCGACCCTGTCCGTGAGGGCAGGGCGTTTTCTGCTGTTTTTCTCTTTTTTATTATATTTCCTGCCATGTGTTATATTTCTGTAATACAAATGACCGATAGTTTCCTACACTTGCTTAAGAACTATTTGTTGCGTCATTGTGAAAAATAAGTTGCATTAAGAATCTTTTTTGATGTACTTATTACATACGCGGTAGTTCCCGGCAGTGTGACGTTTCACTATGGAGATCGCGAATGGTAAGGTCCCGTACCGGACAACGTAAAACCACAGACCGTACTCTTCAGCACGGAAGCCCCGCTTCCGGCAGCGATTTTCTTACCCTTTCTCCTTCCGCTTCAAATTATTACAACCTTGGCAGGGTACGCGGTGCGCGTAGCCGCGACTCGTTGTCAGTTCTACCGGCAAGCAATGGCTTACAAGGAAGCCAAACCTCAATCGTTCGTGCGCATAGTCGCGTCGATGTTGACGCGTGTGATGTAAACCTACAACGCAAGGTGCTATCCATGGGAAGACAAAAAGCAGTGATCAAAGCTCGTCGTGAAGCAAAACGTGTGCTGAGACGGGATTCACGTAGCCATAAACAACGTGAAGAAGAATCGGTCACATCGCTTGTGCAAATGAGTGGCGTAGAAGCAATTGGCATGGCGCGGGACAGCCGTGATACTTCCCCAATTGAGGCGCGCAATGAAGCTCAGGCGCATTATTTGAATGCCATCGACAATAAACAGCTGATTTTCGCCACCGGTGAAGCCGGATGCGGCAAGACCTGGATCAGTGCGGCGAAGGCAGCTGAAGCTCTGATCCATAAGGATGTGGACAGAATTATTGTTACCCGTCCCGTTCTGCAGGCCGACGAAGATCTCGGCTTCTTACCGGGAGATATCGCCGAGAAGTTCGCGCCCTATTTCCGACCGGTTTACGACGTGCTGGTGAAAAGGTTGGGGGCTTCCTTTATGCAGTACTGCCTGCGTCCGGAAATCGGCAAGGTGGAAATCGCGCCGTTCGCCTATATGCGCGGACGTACCTTTGAAAATGCGGTGGTGATTCTGGACGAGGCCCAGAACGTGACCGCAGCGCAAATGAAGATGTTTTTGACCCGCCTCGGGGAGAACGTGACGGTCATCGTCAATGGCGATATCACCCAGTGCGACTTGCCCTCTGGTGTGAGATCTGGCCTGAGCGATGCGCTGGCGCGTTTTGAGGAAGACGAGATGATCGGCATCGTGCGTTTCACCACCGATGACTGCGTGCGCTCGGCCCTCTGCCAGCGGACGCTGAAAGCCTATTATTAATCGTCATACTGTGAGCAAGGCCCGGGCTAGCCCGGGCTTTGTTGTTTTTGGGCATCCTCCTGGCGGCGCTGCGCCTGGACGGGCTACCTGGCGGGTACGATCTGGTAGCCCGGGAGAGGCATTGCTGCCGACCCCGGGGATGTCTGCGGTGCCACATGCGAAAAAAAAGCCCGTACTTGCGTACAGGCTCTCATCTTGAATATGGCGGTGAGGGGGGGATTGACTCGCTTCCCGGCGGTACTGCGCGTGGCCGGACTACCTGGCGGGTACGATCTGGTAGCCCGGGAGAGGCATTGCTGCCGACCCCGGGGATGTCTGCGGTGCCACATGCGAAAAAAA
>NZ_PIOG01000180.1:0-36336 GCF_002810545.1 Klebsiella sp. A-Nf5
CCTATGCGGAAGCTGTCGGTGCTCAGGGTGAAAAAATTAACCGCTGCGCGCCGGGTGGCGAAGCCGTGATGTTAAAAATCGCTGCCTTACTGAACGTCGACCCGCAGCCGGTCGATGGCGATGAACAGGAGGCGGAGCCAGTTCGCATGCTCGCGGTAATCGACGAGCCGAACTGCATTGGCTGCACCAAATGCATCCAGGCGTGTCCAGTGGATGCAATTGTCGGGGCAACCCGCGCCATGCATACCGTGATGAACGACCTGTGCACCGGTTGTAATCTGTGCGTAGCCCCCTGCCCGACCCAGTGCATTTCGCTCGTTCCGGTGGCGACCACCCCGGAAACCTGGAAATGGGATATCCATACGATCCCGGTGCGCAATATTCCTGTGGAACAACATGTTTAAGTTATTTTCCGCTTTCCGAAAAGATAAAGTCTGGGATTTTAACGGCGGTATTCATCCGCCCGAAATGAAAACCCAGTCTAACGGTACCCCACTGCGCCAGGTTTCCCTGCCGCAGCGCCTTATCATTCCGCTGAAGCAGCATATTGGCGCCGAAGGCGAACTGTGCGTCAAGGTGGGCGATCGGGTGCTGCGCGGCCAGCCGCTGACCCGCGGATGGGGAAGAATGCTGCCCGTACACGCCCCGACCTCCGGTACCGTTGCCGCCATCGCCCCGCACACCACCGCTCATCCGTCGGCGCTGGCGGAGATGAGCGTGGTCATTGACGCCGACGGCGAAGACCGCTGGATTGAGCGCGATGGCTGGAATGATTATCAGGTCCGCACGCGCGAAGCGCTTATCGAACGCATTCATCAGTTTGGCGTCGCGGGCCTCGGCGGGGCCGGTTTCCCCACCGGCAGCAAACTGCGCGGCGGCGGCGATAAAATTAAGACGCTGATTATTAACGCCGCCGAATGCGAACCCTATATCACGGCGGACGACCGCCTGATGCAGGACTGCGCGGCGCAGATTGTCGACGGGATCCGCATCCTCGCGCATATTCTGCAGCCTGACGAAGTGCTGATCGGCATTGAAGACAATAAACCTCAGGCCATTTCGATGCTGCGGGCGGTGCTCTGCGACGCCCATGGCATCTCGCTGCGCGTGATCCCCACTAAATACCCCTCCGGCGGGGCCAAGCAGCTTACCCAAATTCTCACCGGCAAGCAGGTGCCCCATGGCGGTCGTTCGTCGGATATTGGCGTGCTGATGCAGAACGTGGGGACGGCCTATGCGATAAAACGCGCGGTGATTGACGGCGAGCCGTTAACGGAGCGCGTGGTCACCCTGACCGGCGAGGCGGTCTCGCGGCCAGGCAACGTCTGGGCGCGCCTTGGTACCCCGGTACGCCATCTGCTAAACGACGCCGGCTTCTGTGCCAGCGCCGAGCCGATGGTGATCATGGGCGGCCCGCTGATGGGCTTTACCCTGCCGGGTCTGGACGTCCCGGTGGTGAAGATCACCAACTGTCTGCTGGCGCCTTCCGCCAGCGAGATGGGCGAGCCGCAGGAAGAAAAAGGCTGCATTCGCTGCAGCGCCTGCGCTGACGCTTGTCCGGCCGATCTGCTACCGCAGCAGCTGTACTGGTTCAGCAAAGGCCAGCAGCACGATAAAGCTACCGCGCACAATCTGGCGGACTGCATCGAATGCGGCGCCTGCGCGTGGGTTTGCCCAAGCAATATTCCGCTGGTGCAGTACTTCCGTCAGGAGAAAGCGGAGATCAGCGCGATTCGCCAGGAAGAGCAGCGCGCCGCAGAAGCTAAAGCGCGATTCGAAGCCCGACAGGCGCGCCTGGAGCGTGAAAAAGCCACCCGCGCCGAACGGCATAAAAAAGCTGCCGTTCAGCCTGCCGCCAAAGATCAGGATGCGATTAACGCCGCCCTGGCTCGGGTACGCGACAAACAGCGTGATGCGGCGCAACCGATCGTGATTCAGTCTGGCGCCAAACCGGATAACAGCGAGGCAATTGCCGCACGCGAAGCGCGGAAGGCCGAAGCCCGGGCACGCAAAGCACAGCAGCAGGCTACGCCGGTGGACACGCCGGCAACCGACGCTGTCGATCCGCGTAAGGCCGCGGTGGAAGCCGCCATCGCCCGCGCCAAAGCGCGCAAAGCCGAACAGCAGGCCACGCCGGTGGAAACCCCGGCAACGGACGCTGTCGACCCACGCAAGGCCGCGGTGGACGCCGCTATCGCCCGCGCCAAAGCGCGCAAAGCCGAACAGCAGGCCGCGCCGGCGGAAACCCCGGCAACTGACGCTGCCGACCCACGCAAGGCCGCGGTGGAAGCCGCTATCGCCCGCGCCAAGGCGCGTAAAGCCGAACAGCAGGCCGCGCCGGTGGAAGCCCCGGTAGCCGAGCCAGTCGACCCGCGTAAAGCCGCGGTGGAAGCCGCCATCGCCCGCGCCAAAGCGCGTAAAGCCGAACAGCAGGCCGCACAACCGGATATCGCGTCAGCCGCAGCCAATGACGACCCACGCAAAGCGGCCGTCGCCGCGGCGATCGCTCGCGTTCAGGCGCGTAAAGCAACACAGCAGGCAGTTAACGAGGAATAAATGGTTTTCAGAATCGCAAGCTCCCCCTATACCCATAACCAGCGGCAGACCTCGCGCATTATGCTGCTGGTGCTGCTCGCCGCCGTGCCTGGCATTGTGGTCCAGACCTGGTTTTTCGGCTGGGGTACCGTACTGCAGATTGTCCTCGCCGCATTGACGGCCTGGGCAACGGAAGCCGCTATTCTCAAACTGCGTAAACAGCATATTGTGGCGACCCTGAAGGACAATTCCGCCCTGCTCACTGGCCTGCTTCTGGCGGTGAGTATTCCGCCGCTGGCCCCCTGGTGGATGGTGGTGCTCGGCACTGCCTTTGCCGTGGTGATCGCCAAGCAGCTGTACGGTGGATTAGGCCATAACCCGTTCAATCCGGCGATGATCGGCTACGTCGTGCTGCTGATTTCGTTCCCGGTACAGATGACCTCCTGGTTGCCTTCATATGAAATTGCCGCCCAGGTTCCGGCGTTCAGCGATGTGCTGCAGATGATCTTCACCGGGCATACCGCCGCCGGGGGCGACATGGCCAGCCTGCGACTGGGTATCGACGGCATCAGCCAGGCAACGCCGCTGGATACCTTTAAAACCTCTCTGCATGCCGGGCATAGCGTCCAGCAGGTGCTGCAATTGCCGGTTTACGGTGGCGTACTGGCGGGCCTTGGCTGGCAGTGGGTGAATATCGCCTGGCTGGCGGGCGGTCTGTTCCTGCTGTGGCAGAAAGCGATCCGCTGGCATATTCCGGTCAGCTTTCTCGTCAGCCTTGGCCTGTGTGCCACCCTCGGCTGGTTATTCTCGCCGCAGAGCCTGGCGTCGCCGCAGATGCATTTGTTCTCTGGCGCCACCATGCTCGGCGCTTTCTTTATTCTGACCGACCCGGTGACGGCTTCAACAACCAACCGCGGCCGTCTGATCTTTGGCGCCCTCGCCGGCCTGCTGGTGTGGCTTATTCGCAGCTTCGGCGGTTACCCGGATGGCGTGGCATTTGCCGTTCTGCTGGCGAATATTACCGTGCCGCTGATCGATTACTACACGCGTCCGCGCGTGTATGGCCACCGTTGAGAGAGCGATGATGTTAAAAACGATGCGAAAACACGGCGTCACGCTGGCGCTGTTTGCCGCCGGTTCCACCGGGCTGACGGCGGCGATCAATGAACTGACGAAAAGCACTATTGATCAGCAGGCGGCCCTGCAGCAGAAAGCGTTATTTGATCAGGTCTTACCTGCTGACCGCTATAATAACGATCTGCTCAAGAGCTGCTATCTGGTCAGCGCTCCGGCGCTGGGCAAAGGCCAGCATAAAGTATGGATCGCCAAGAATAACGACCAGCCGATCGGCGCGGTCATGGAAGCCACCGCGCCGGATGGCTACTCCGGGGCAATACAGTTGCTGGTTGCCGCCGATTTTAGCGGCACGGTCCTCGGCACCCGCGTGACCGAGCACCATGAAACGCCGGGTCTGGGCGATAAAATTGAGCTTCGTCTGTCGGACTGGATCACCCATTTTGCCGGGAAAGTCATCCACGGCCAGGGCGACAGCCACTGGGCGGTCAAAAAAGATGGCGGCGATTTTGACCAGTTCACCGGCGCCACCATCACCCCCCGGGCGGTGGTCAATGCCGTTAAGCGCGCAGGCCTGTATGCACAAACACTGCCTGCGCAACTTCCTGAATTCACCGCCTGTGGAGAATAACCATGAGCGAAGTTAAAGACGTCATCGTCCAGGGCCTGTGGAAAAATAACTCCGCCCTGGTACAGCTGCTAGGTATGTGCCCTCTGCTGGCGGTCACCTCGACCGCCACCAACGCCCTTGGGCTGGGCCTGGCGACCACCCTGGTGCTGACCTTGACCAACCTGACCATCTCCAGCCTGCGCCGCTGGACGCCGGCGGAGATCCGTATTCCCATTTACGTGATGATCATCGCCTCGGTGGTGAGCGTCGTACAGATGCTGATCAACGCCTATGCCTTCGGCCTGTACCAGTCGCTGGGGATTTTCATCCCGCTTATCGTGACCAACTGCATCGTGGTGGGCCGCGCCGAAGCCTTTGCCGCCAAAAAAGGGCCGGCGCTGTCGGCGCTGGATGGCTTTTCTATCGGCATGGGCGCCACCTGCGCGATGTTTGTGCTGGGCTCCCTGCGCGAGATCCTTGGCAACGGCACGCTATTTGACGGCGCCGATAGTCTGCTTGGCAGTTGGGCGAAGGTGCTGCGCATCGAGGTTTTCCATACGGATACCCCCTTCCTGCTGGCTATGCTGCCGCCAGGCGCCTTTATTGGCCTCGGCATGATGCTGGCGGTAAAATACCTCATCGATGAACGTAGCAAGCAGCGGAAGGCGCAAGCGGCCCGGGCCGTTTCTGTCGCCCCGTCTGACGTGACAGGGAAAGCGTAATATGAACAAAGCCAAACGCCTGGCGATCCTCACCAGGCTGCGGGAAAACGATCCCCACCCCACTACCGAACTGCATTTCAGTTCGCCGTTCGAGCTGCTGATTGCCGTTCTGCTTTCGGCGCAGGCCACCGACGTCAGCGTCAACAAAGCGACAGCCAAACTCTATCCGGTGGCCAATACGCCCGCAGCGATGCTGGCGCTGGGGGTGGATGGGGTGAAATCGTATATCAAGACTATCGGCCTGTTTAACAGCAAAGCGGAAAATGTCATCAAAACCTGCCGCATTCTGCTGGAGCAGCACAACGGCGAGGTACCGGAAGACAGAGCAGCGCTGGAAGCACTGCCCGGCGTGGGCCGTAAAACCGCCAATGTGGTGCTGAATACCGCCTTTGGCTGGCCAACCATCGCCGTGGACACGCACATCTTCCGCGTTTGTAATCGGACGCAGTTCGCCCCGGGCAAGAATGTTGAACAGGTGGAAGAGAAGCTTCTGAAGGTGGTCCCCGCCGAGTTTAAGGTCGACTGTCATCACTGGTTGATCCTGCATGGACGTTATACCTGCATTGCCCGCAAGCCGCGCTGCGGCTCCTGCCTGATTGAAGACCTCTGCGAATTCAAAGAGAAAGTCTACGCCTGAGACCTTCGCCTGAGCCATAACCTCACCTTCAGTTATGGCTCGAATTTATGCATTTAACCCGTCGTTAACACCAGAAAATGTGCTTTATGGTGGGTAATAATCCGGTCATATAACGAACAGTCAGTTCATTCATTTTTTCTTGCCGCAAAATTTCTATACATTTGTGATCAAGATCATGCTCGCAACTTTATGTTGATTACATGTTGTGAAAATGAAAATAAATGTCAGGCATTACAACGATTGAGCAAAGATTGCCAGGATAATAGCCCATTAATTTTTAGGATAATGGACCATATCACTGCCAATAAGGTCATTCAGCAGAATATATCGCCTGTTTGGCAAAATCCGGCTGATTAAAAAGATAAAAATAGCAACGATAACGAAACGGTGAAATTTAACTCTGGATAACATTCATATGTCCGGAGCATTATGCCACGCATATTATGTGTAACAGATTATTACAAAGGCCTTGCCTGATGCGCCAGGATAGTGAACATTACCTGCCGTTTTCCCTCCCAAAATAACTATAAAGGCGGCGGTCCAACGAGATTGCGCCCCGAACACCCCCCAGTAAATATGGGATGTAAAAAAAGAGGTATATGTGTCTACTGCAAACAATAAACCAGCAGAAAGTGTGAGTCTGAACGCTTTCAAACAACCACGCGCGTTCTATCTCATTTTCTCGATCGAGTTATGGGAGCGTTTTGGTTATTACGGCCTGCAAGGGATCATGGCCGTTTACCTGGTAAAACAGCTGGGTATGTCGGAAGCGGATTCCATTACTCTGTTCTCCTCCTTTAGCGCGCTGGTCTATGGCCTGGTTGCCATTGGCGGCTGGCTGGGCGACAAAGTGCTCGGCACCAAACGTGTCATCATGCTGGGCGCTGTCGTGCTGGCCATCGGCTATGCACTGGTGGCCTGGTCCGGCCATGATGCTGCCATCGTCTATATGGGTATGGCGACCATCGCCGTCGGTAACGGCCTGTTTAAAGCCAACCCGTCTTCCCTGCTTTCGACCTGCTATGACAAAAACGACCCACGTCTGGACGGTGCATTTACCATGTACTACATGTCCATCAACATCGGTTCGTTCTTCTCTATGCTGGCAACCCCGTGGCTGGCCGCTCGCTTCGGCTGGAGCGTGGCGTTTGCCCTCAGCGTGGTGGGGATGGTGATCACGATTATTAACTTTGCCTTCTGCCAGAAATGGGTTAAACAGTACGGCTCCAAACCGGACTTTGCCCCGGTACACATGGGTAAACTGCTGGCGACCATCGCTGGCGTGGTGGTGCTGGTCGCCATCGCCACCTGGCTGCTGCACAACCAGGGTATCGCACGTATGGTGCTGGGCGTCGTCGCTCTGGGTATCGTCGTGATTTTCGCCAAAGAAACCATGGGTCTGAAAGGTGCCGCACGTCGTAAAATGATCGTCGCCTTCCTGCTGATGGTAGAAGCAATTGTCTTCTTCGTACTCTACAGCCAGATGCCGACCTCCCTGAACTTCTTCGCTATCCGTAACGTTGAGCACTCGATCCTCGGTATCGCCTTCGAACCGGAACAGTATCAGGCGTTGAACCCGTTCTGGATCATGATTGGTAGCCCTATTCTGGCAGCCATTTATAACAAGATGGGCGACCGCATGCCGATGCCGCATAAATTCGCTTTCGGTATGGTGCTGTGCTCTGGCGCGTTCCTCGTCCTGCCTTTAGGGGCGAAGTTCGCCAGCGACGCGGGCATTGTCTCGGTTAACTGGCTCATCCTGAGCTATGCGCTGCAGTCTATCGGTGAGCTGATGATTTCCGGCCTCGGTCTGGCGATGGTCGCTCAGCTGGTTCCTCAGCGTCTGATGGGCTTCATTATGGGCAGCTGGTTCCTCACCACCGCCGGCGCAGCGATCATCGCCGGGAAAATCGCCAACCTGATGGCGGTGCCGGAAAACGTGACTGACCCGCTGGTGTCGCTGGAAGTCTACGGCCACGTGTTCCTGCAGATTGGTATCGTCACCGCGGTTATCGCCGCCCTGATGCTGCTGACCGCGCCGAAGTTGAATCGTATGACTCAGGACGACAGCGCAGACCTGAAAGCACGCGAAACCGCGGCAGCCTGACGCCGCAGGGAAAACCAATTATTTTTAAGCCGCTAACGTTAGGTTAGCGGCTTTTTTTTTACCCCTGGCGGGACTAACATACAGAAAACTGCAGCCACGAGGAGTTACGCATGAAACTGTTCTACAAACCCGGCGCCTGTTCCCTTGCCTCGCACATCGCCCTGCGCGAAAGCGGCCTGGATTTCACTTTGCAGAGCGTGGACCTGGCCAAAAAACGGCTGGAAAACGGGGATGACTATCTGCTGATCAACCCGAAAGGTCAGGTGCCGGCGTTACTGCTGGATGATGACATCCTGCTGACTGAGGGCGTGGCTATTATGCAGTACATCGCCGATCAGGTGCCGGACCGCCATCTGCTGGCGCCAGTGGGCTCCATCGCCCGCTACCAGACCCTGGAGTGGCTGAACTACGTGGCCACCGAGCTGCATAAAGGCTTTACCCCACTGTTCCGCCCGGATACCCCGGAGGACTATAAGCCTGTCGCGCGGGCGTTGCTCGAGAAGAAACTGCAGTATGTTGATGCGTCGATGGAAGATAAACAGTGGCTGACTGGCCATCGCTTCACCATCGCCGACGGTTATTTGTTCACCGTGCTGCGCTGGGGCTATGGCATAAAACTGGATATGGCTGCCTATGGTCATATCGGCAGCTGGATGGCGCAGGTGGCAGCGCGTCCAGCGGTGGCTGACGCACTGGCAGCAGAAGGCTTAAAATAAGGCCTGAACCTGCCCGGCGGACCGTCGGGCAGGCCCGGGAAGTTACAGCCGGGTGGCGCTGAAGCAGTGCTCCGGTACGGCAATGCGATCCTGCGCCGCCACCACCTGCAGTTCATACTCTTGCATGTTTTTAGTGGTGAGCATGATCTCGTACACCGCGGCGGTGACGTGCTCAAGCGCATCGCGCAGGCTGGCACCCTGCAGCAGTTTCACCAGCAGCAGTCCACTGGTCACATCACCGACGCCGACCGGCTGACGCAGGCCAAAATCCACCAGCGGCCGGCTGATATGCCAGGCTTCATCTGCCGTCACCAGCAGCATCTCAAAACGATCCATGCTCAGACCGGCGCGGGAGAGATGTTTAACCAATACCACCTCCGGCCCTTGGACAATCAGCTCCCGCGCGGCAGCTACCGCCTCGCTGACGCTGGCGACCGGATGACCGCACAGGATCTCCAGTTCAACCAGATTCGGCGCAATAATATCGCTGGCCGGCAGCGCATAGCGCACGTGGAATTCCGCCACGCCGGGCGCGACGATACACCCTTTCTCCGGATGGCCCATCACCGGGTCACAAAAGTACTTCGCCGCCGGATTGGCCGCTTTCACCTGACGCACGATACCAAGGATATGCTCGCCCTGTTCAGCGGAACCGAGATAGCCGCTCAGTACCGCATCGCAGGTCTGCAGCTTATCGATGTCGGCGATGCCCTGGACGATTTCCGTCAGGTGTGAAGGCGGCATCACGCAACCTGTCCATTTACCGTACTGCGTATGGTTGGAGAACTGAACGGTATTCAGGGGCCAGACATTGGCGCCCAGACGGCGCATCGGAAACTCGGCGGCACTGTTGCCGGCGTGGCCAAACACAACGTGAGACTGAATGGCGAGGATGTTCTTCATTTTCTTACCACAACCCTAAAAAGAAAAAGGGCGTGGTTTCCCACGCCCTGGTTTTATTTTTTATTTCCAGCAGACCAGGCAGTAATTCTTTTTACCGCGACGCAGTAAGGTGTAGCGGCCGAACAGACGGTCGCTGTCGATGAATACATATTCCGGGTCGGCCTGTTTTTCACCGTTGATGGTCACCGCGTTCGAGGCAACGGTTTTACGCGCCTGACCGCGGGACGGCTGCAGCTCGGAATCCACCAGCGCCTGCAGGAGATCGGCGCCTTTTTCCATTTCGATCATCGGCACGCCATCCTGCGCCAGCTGTTCGAAATCTGCTTCGCTCAGGTCGCTCAGATTACCGTTAAACAGGCTTTCGGTAATGCGCTTCGCCGCTTCCAGGCCTTCTTCGCCGTGGACCAGGCGCGTCACCTGCTCTGCCAGCACGTACTGGGCGCGCGGCGCTTTACCGCTGTTTTTGTCTTCTTCTTCCAGGGCATTGATCTCAGCCATGTCCATAAAGGTGAAGAACTTGAGGAAGCGATAGACATCAGCGTCCGCGGTGTTGATCCAGAACTGGTAGAATTTGTACGGACTGGTTTTCTTCGGATCCAGCCACACGGCGCCGCCTTCGGTTTTACCGAATTTGGTGCCGTCTGCCTTGGTGATCAGCGGAACCGTCAGGCCAAACACCTGGTTCTGGTGCAGGCGACGGGTCAAATCGATACCGGAGGTGATGTTGCCCCACTGGTCGGAACCGCCGATCTGCAGCGCCACGCCGTGCAGCTTGTTCAGGCAGGCGAAGTCGTACCCTTGCAGCAGGTTGTAGGAGAACTCGGTAAAGGAGATACCCTGATCGTCACGATTCAGGCGCTGCTTCACTGCTTCTTTGTTAATCATCTGGTTAACAGAGAAGTGTTTGCCGATATCTCGCAGGAAGGTCAGCACGTTCATGCTGCCAAACCAGTCATAGTTGTTCGCCGCAATCGCCGAATTGTCGCCGCAATCAAAATCAAGGAACGGGGCCACCTGTTTGCGGATTTTATCCACCCACTCCTGCACGGTATCCTCGGTATTTAGCTTACGCTCAGCGGCTTTAAAGCTTGGGTCGCCAATCAGACCGGTTGCGCCGCCCACCAGCGCCACAGGTTTATGACCTGCCTGCTGGAAGCGTTTCAGGCATAACAATGGAACAAGATGCCCCAAATGCAAGCTGTCAGCGGTAGGATCGAAGCCGCAATAGAGCGCGATCGGGCCTTGCGCCAGTCGCTCTGCTAACGCTTCCTCGTCCGTCACCTGGGCTACCAGCCCCCGCTCTTGCAATTGTTTAATCAAGTTACTGCTTGCCATCAAATTCTCCATGTATAAACGACTGCACCTCTGCCGGTACACGACTTTTCGCCAGATGCGAAAAGTACATAGAATAAAGCGCCGGCCCTTTCAGCGCCAGCGCTTCGATAACTAATTTCGGCGTTTACGGTGCCAGGCGGTCTATTTTCCAGGCGCCATTATCACGCTGGTATAAAAAGCGGTCATGCAGCCGATGTTCGCCCCCCTGCCAGAACTCCATCTGCTCGACGCTGACGCGGAATCCGCCCCAAAAACTCGGCAGCGGCACTTCACCCTGCTGGAATTTCTGCTTCAGCTCGAGGAATTTGCTCTCCAGAATCCCGCGGGCGGAAATACGACTGGACTGCTGGGAAACCCAGGCGCCGATTTGGCTATCGCGCGGGCGGCTGTGGAAATATTTGACCACTTCCAGCGTCGACAGGCGCTCCGCTTTGCCGATCACCATCACCTGGCGCTCCAGCATATGCCACGGAAACAGCAGGCTCACCTGGGGATTTTTTTCAATCTGATGGGCTTTGCGGCTGCCAAGATTGGTATAAAACACCAGCCCTTTTTCATCGTAATGCTTCAGCAGCACAATACGCTGGTAAGGTTGGCCGCGCTCATCAACGGTAGCAACCACCATCGCCGTCGGGTCTGCGAGTTTCGCGTCACAGGCCTGACGCAGCCAGCGTTCAAACAGCGGCAGGGGTTCAGCAGGAAGATCGTGGCGACGCAAACCGCCACGGGTGTATTCACGGCGCAAGTGCGCGATTTGCTGGAGTTCGTCGTTATCAGACATGGCCATTGAGGATGTAGTCATAAGGTGGCGTTATTGTGCGCCCCCCCGACAGAAATCTCAACGTTTGGCCGTCTGCAGCTGACAGTTATCGAGGATGATGCGATCGCGTTTATAAACGGTGGCGGTATCGCCCTTCGACCAGAAGACATAGACGCCGTCGGTGTAGCGCGCCCCCGAAGCCGACAGCCCCTCAGTCAGGTTCAACTGCTGATTATCATAGATAAAACTCACCTGCTGGCGGGTGTTGTTGCGATGGACCGTTAACGGTTTCTGGTCGCATTGATACTCCAGCGTGTCCGTCTGCATCCGCTCGACAAACTGGTTGTAGTAGCTACAGCCCGCCAGCATAAAAGGTACAACTGCGATAAGAATTTTTTTCATTCGTTTGCCTTCGACTTTCCCGGTCACGGAGGGCACTCCGCCCTCCGCTTAACTTATTCAGTTTACCGGTCGCGCCGTGTTTAAGATTTCAGTTAACTCCGATTCTGCGGCGGGTTAGCCGGGAAAATGGCGCCCAGCACCGTGGCTTCGCTGGCGCCGGTCACTGAGGGCAGATTACCCGGCAGGCCCGCGAGCGTGCGCCAGGCCAGCCAGGCAAAGGCCAGCGCTTCCATATCATCGCCACTAATCCCCGCCTCATCGGTGGTGGAGACTTCGGTTCCCGGCAGCAGTGCCGCCAGGCGCGCCATTAACAAGGGGTTACGCGCGCCGCCGCCGCACACTAACAAACGCTCGCAGCCGCCGCTTAACAATACCTGCTCACTGATGGTCACCGCGGTTAATTCCGCCAGCGTGGCCTGCACATCCTGCCCACGCAGCCCCGGATAGCGGGCCAGATGCTTCTCCAGCCAACCGTAATTGAAATATTCACGACCGGTGCTTTTCGGCGCCGGTAAAGCAAACCACGGATCGCTTAGCATATCCTGCAGCAGCGGCAGCAGCACTCTGCCTTCGCTGGCCCACTGGGCGTCCTTATCATACGGTTTACCCTGCTGACGCCAGATCCAGGCATCCAGCAACATATTTCCCGGCCCGGTATCATAGCCGCGCACCGGCTGCCCTGGCACCAGCAGCGATACGTTGGCGATCCCGCCGATATTCAACACCATCCGCCGCTCAACGGGGTGCGCCAGCAGCGCGTGATGAAATGCCGGAACCAGCGGCGCCCCCTGCCCGCCAAGCGCCATATCACGCCGGCGAAAATCCCCCACCACCGTGACTCCGGTATGCGCGGCGATCTGGTTGTTGTCGCCAATTTGCAGTGTGTGTGGCGCGTCGCCCTGCGGTTCATGCCATACGGTCTGTCCATGGCAGCCGATAGCGATGACGTCGGTGGGCTTGAGATTTTCCTGGCGCATCAGCGCCAGTACGGCATCGGCAAACAGCCGCCCCAGACGAGTATCCAGACGCCCCAGTTGTGAGAGGGTCAACGACTGGCCCTGACAAATCGCGAGGATCTCTTCTTTTATTGCGTGTGGGATGGGCCAGGTGAGACTGGCCTGCTGCGCCACGATATTTTCGTCGATGGCGGCCAACACGACATCGATACCATCAAGGCTGGTACCGGACATAACGCCAATAAAGCGACCCGATCTCATACGTTTTTCCTTCATTCCATGACCCTCGTATAGGCCTCACTCCACCATAAAGCGCCCGCTAATGCTATGTTGTTATAATACTTTTTAACAATAGAGCGACATTTCAGAGAACACCGTAAAGAACCGGCGTTTAGTTTAGGTTGAAGCATCATTAATTATTATTTTTTGTATAGTCAGGGCGGAAGCTATGCCCGCCGGCGACTAAATGCCATATAATTAACCGTATGGACGTTCAATTGAACACCTTCGGTGAACAGGAGATTCATAAATGATTTTACGTGTTTTGGCTGTATCGATGATTGGTTTTACGCTCGCAGGCTGCGTGAGCAGCAGCGGCCTGTCCGGCGACGTTTATTCCGCATCTGAAGCCAAACAGGTGCAGAGCGTAACTTACGGTACGATTGTGCATACGCGCGCCGTGCAGATCCAGAGCGGCGACGACAGCAATGCCATCGGCGCCATTGGCGGTGCGGTGCTCGGCGGGTTCCTTGGCAACACCATCGGCGGCGGTACCGGACGCTCTCTTGCCACCGCGGCTGGCGCTGTCGCGGGCGGCGTCGCGGGCCAGGGCGTTCAGGGTGCAATGAATAAAACCCAGGGCGTAGAGCTGGAAATCCGTAAGGATGATGGCAACACCATTCTGGTGGTGCAGAAACAGGGCAGCACGCCGTTCTCTGTGGGTCAGCGCGTCGCCATTGCCGGCAGCGGCAGCCAGGTCACCGTCTCTCCTCGATAACCCCCTTACGATGCGGCCCGTTGCGCCGCATCGTATTTTTCAGCCACGGTTATTCCACCGTAATAGATTCGCATTAGCAATCAGATATATTAATTTAAGTACTTCATCAATCATTGCGCCTGCGCAATATCTTATCTTACCGCCCCCACTACTCTCAGACTGTCATAATATTCTGTCGACTGAAGGTTGCGGTTGCTTTTCTCTCTGGGATCTTGCCTATGCTCAAACATGTCAATCATGTTGCTAAACGTCTTATCATTTATATTTTTATTTGCTTGCTGGCCGGATTCGGCATAGCCGGACTGACCGGTTTCTTTCACACCAGTTTCAGCACTACCTCATCAATATTATTTCCTCTGCTGACCAGTTTTCTGATGGTCTTTCATATCACTATTGCCTGCTTTATGGGCATGAAATACTGGAGCAGTAAGCGCCGCCTGTACCTTACACCTGTTGCTTTCGGCTTTGCCTGTTCAGCGCTGCTGATGCTGGGCACCCTCAGCAGCTATCCGGACTGGCTTACCTGCAATCCGACCCCGGTCATTAATCAAAATGACGCCGTTATCTATTATTTCTTCCGCAATATAATGATGGCTGTATTATTCACGTCATCTATTGCTTTATATTACTTCCGCCAGCGCATCATGCACTCGCTGAAAGCACACGTAATTACATTCGCGGCGTGTATCGTTTTTACATTAACAATTATTTTTTTATCGTGGATGTACTCCAGCCACTCGCCGTGGCTGAGCGTCAATTTTATCGACGATCTTAGCCATACCTTCACGCCGCTGTGGCAAAGTATTATCGGCTGGCTGCTGATGGCTATCTGGTTTATCACGCTTATTTTATTAATTAGCCTGAGTAAATTACGCAATATTTTCTGGTTTAGCGGCGCTTTTTTTTGCAGCGCTTATCTCTTCACCCTCTTCCAGCTGATCTCCACCGTCGGAGAACTCGATCAGACCTGGTACGAGGCACGTTTTTTCGAGACACTTTGCACCTTGTTCCTGATTCTGGTGCTGCTGGCCGACGTCTTTATGCTCTACCGTGAGTCTAACCATAAGTATGTCAACTCGTACCAGAACTCGATTCGCGACCCGTTGACCCGGCTTTACAACCGCAGCTTCTTCTACGATACCCTGAACCAGCAGCTGGCGAAGGTAAGCGCCCAGCATCCGCTGTCGGTGATCATCAGCGACCTCGACCATTTCAAACGCATCAATGATAACTACGGTCACGTCGCCGGCGACAAAGTGATCCAGTTTGCCGCCTCGGTGCTGGAGAACCATTCGCGCGCGGATGACGCTGCCGCCCGCATTGGCGGTGAGGAGTTTGCCCTGCTGCTGGTCAACACCGCCGAGAAAGACGCTCTGGCGATCGCCGAGCGTATCCGCCTGGCCGTCAACGTTGAGCAACACCATCTGCCGGAGCGAATGACCATCAGTATGGGGTTGTATACGACGCGCGATGGAAATGTGAGTGCAGAAGCCTGCGTGGAGCGTGCGGATGCGGCCATGTATGAAGCGAAAAACAGCGGGCGTAATCGGGTGGTGGTCTGGCGTCACCCTGGCGACTAAAAAAAACGGCCCGGGGCAACCCGGGCCGCTAAAAAATTAATCTTTTGCCTGGAGATCGAGGATATTTTGTTCAAGTTTACGAATTAAGTGGAGCAACGTTTCCACTTCCTGCTTTGACACCCCCGACAGGATTTCATCGCGGGTCTTGCCTATCACCTCTTCCATCTCATTGATCAGCGGTTCAGCTTTTTCAGTCAGCTTGATGCGCTTGGCCCGCCGGTCGCTTGAACAGGTCTGGCGAGAAATAAGCCCTTTCTCCTCCAGCTGATCGAGCGTGCGCACCAGCGACGGCTGTTCAATACCGATGGCTTTCGCCAGCTGGATCTGCGACTGCTCAGGCGGCAGCTGGTGGATGTTATGCAGCGTGACCCAGTGAGTCTGCGTTAACTCCAGAGGTTTCAGGCGATGGTCGATTAGCGCGCGCCAAACGCGGACTAAACGTGCCAGATCAGAACCAAGTGGCGATTCCAATTTCATCTCCTTATAATTAGCTTGCTAAGTTATTATACTGATTTTAGAATAGTGTGCAGCATTTGAATTATCAAAACAAATGAATTACTTGATTCAACAAAAACCAAAACAATGATTTACACTGTTATAGCGTAGCACGCCCTGAGGTTACCCCTGTAATGGCAAAGGATTTTTGCTTGTGAAACTGAGTCTTAACACATCCGGATTGCCGCTGCAGGACCTGGTGTTCGGCGCGTCTGTCTATTTCCCCCCGCTGTTCAAAGCCGTTTTATTAGGTTTTTTTATCTGGTTATTTTTACATCGTCAGCTGCGTGACTGGATGTATGCCGGCGACATCTGGCATCCCCTGCTGATGGATCTCTCCCTGTTCGCGCTCTCGGTCTGTCTGGCCCTGGTGTTACTGATTGCCTGGTGATCTCCCTGCTATGAAAAAACTAAAATATCTGTCGACGCTATTGGTTGTGGCCATCGCCCTGATTGCCGCATGGCTGTTATGGAATTTCTACACCCAGTCACCCTGGACCCGCGACGGCAAAGTGCGTGCAGAACAGGTTGGGATCACTCCTCAGGTCTCCGGTAGCATTCTGCAGTTGAACGTGACGGATAACCAACGGGTCAACGCCGGAGATGTTCTGTTCACTATCGACGACACGCCTTACCGTATCGCCGTGCTGAACGCCCAGGCGCAGCTGGCGAAAGCGCAAGCCGAAGTGGCGAAAGCGCAGGCTGAGCAAACGAAGGCCGCCAGCGATGCGCGCCGTCGCCGCAACCTGTCGCAGAATGCGATCTCGGCTGAAGATCTTGAAAACGTTAATACCGCGCTGAACACGGCCACCACCAACCTGGCGGCCGCCAGAGCGGGACTGGGCGTCACCGAGGCAATGCTGAAACATGCGCAATGGCAGTTAAGCCAAACGACGGTCAAAGCGCCAGTGGACGGCTGGGTGACCAACCTCTCCACTCGCGTCGGCGATTACGCCACTACCGGCCATCCGGTCTTTGCCCTGGTAGACAGCCACTCGTTTTACGTGCTGGGCTACTTTGAAGAAACCAAACTGCGCCATATCCATATCGGCGATCCGGCGCAGATTATTCTCTATAGTAACCAGCAGACGCTGCACGGGCATGTCGCCAGCATCGGCCGGGCGATTGTCGATCAAAGCGTTGAGCAGGGGAATGGACTGGTGGCCAATATCAAACCGAATATCCCCTGGGTACGTCTCGCCCAGCGCGTTCCAGTGCGGATTGCCTTTGACGAGCTGCCAGCGGACGTCACACTGGTCTCCGGCACCACCTGCACTGTCTCGGTCGGCAGACAATAATGAATCTGCAAGCCCTGTCGTGGCGCACACTGCCATGGGTTAAAGCCACCCGCCCGCAGTGGAGATACGCGTTGCGTAACGGCATCGCTATGTGTCTCGCGTTAAGCATCGCCTACGCGCTGGATCTCGATGAGCCGTACTGGGCGATGACCTCCGCGGCAGTGGTCAGCTTTCCCACCGTCGGCGGCGTGATCAGTAAAAGCTTTGGCCGCATCGCCGGCAGCCTGCTCGGCGCCTGCGCCGCCCTGCTGCTGGCGGGCCATACGCTGAACGATCCCTGGCTGTTCCTGTTCAGCATCTCCGGCTGGCTGGCGCTGTGCACCTGGGCCTGCGCCCTGTTCACCAACAACGTGGCCTACGCCTTTCAGCTTGCGGGCTATACCTGCGCCATCATCGCGTTTCCGGTCATTAACATCAGCGACAGCTACGAACTTTGGGTGATCGCCCAGTCGCGCGTCTGCGAAGTCATCGTCGGGATCCTCTGCGGCGGGCTGATGATGATGATCCTGCCAAGCACCTCTGACGGCAGCAACCTGTTGACGGCCCTGAAAACCATGCACGCCCGGTTGCTGGAACACGCCAGCCTGCTGTGGGTGCCGGAGACGACGGATGCCATTCGCACCGCCCACGAAAGTGTGATTGGCCAGATCCTCACCATGAACCTGCTGCGGATCCAGGCCTTCTGGAGCCACTACCGCTTCCGCCGGCAGAACCCCCTGCTGAATTACCTGCTGCATCAGCAGCTCCGAATGACCAGCGTCATTTCCAGTCTGCGACGCATGCTGCTGAACTGGCCGGACGCGCCAGCAAACACTCGTCAGGTGCTGGAATCGCTGCTCGCTGAACTCGCCACTCCCCATGCCGACAGCTATCACGTCGCCCGCATTCTGGCACCTCTGGCGCCGCCGCCGGATGCCGATTATCGCCATATCGCCTTCTGGGCGCGGCTGCGCTATTTCTGTCGCATTTATCTGGAAAGCAGTCGCTGGATCCGCCGCGTGGAGAATGCGTCGGCGATCGCCGAGTTCAACGTACCTTCGGCGCCAGCCCTGGCCCGCCATACCGACCAGACGGAGGCGCTGCTCAACGGCATCCGTACCTTTTGCGCGCTGGTGGCGATTGGCGCATGGGGGATCAGCACCCAGTGGACCAGCTGCGCGGCTGCCCTAACCCTCGCCTCCATCTGCTGCGTGCTCTATTCGGTCTCGGCTTCGCCGTTTCGATCGCTGACGCTGCTGATGCAGACCCTGGTGCTGCTGTCGCTGTTCAGCTTTGTGGTGAAGTTTGGCCTGATGGTGCAGATAACTGACCTGTGGCAATTTCTGCTATTTCTGTTCCCGCTCCTGACCACCATGCAGTTGCTGAAACTACAGTGGCCCAAATATGCCGGCCTGTGGGGGCAGCTTATCGTGTTTATGGGCTCGTTTATCTCCGTCACCAATCCGCCGGTGTACGACTATGCGGCCTTTTTCAACGATAACTTAAGCAAGATTGTCGGCGTGGGCTTTGCCTGGCTGGCTTTTGCGGTGCTCAGTCCGGGCTCGGATGCCCGTAAAGGACGGCGCCATATCAGAGCGTTACGGCGTCACTTTGTCGATCAGCTCAGCCGTCATCCCCAGCACAGCGAACATGAATTTGAATCGCTGGTGTACCACCATGTCAGCCAGCTCAGTCAGAGTAAAGATGCCCTTGCACGGCGCTGGCTACTACGTTGGGGGGTGGTGTTGCTCAACTGCTCGCACGTTGTCTGGCAGCTTCGCGAATGGGAAACCCGCTCCGATCCCCTCGCTCAGGTGCGTGACCTGTGCATCAATTTGCTGCGCGATGTGATGAGCGAACGCGGCGTTCAGCAGCGCCCGCTGGCCTCCACCCTGCAGGAGCTACTGCGGATCTGCGACGTCCTGAACCATCATCATCAGCCGGCGGCCCGGGAGCTGGCCGCCGCAATCTGGCGACTGTATTGCGCCCTGTCACAGCTGGAACAGGCCCCGATCGCCGGCACGATTGGCGAAAAGACTACTTAATCACCCCGCAGGCAAACCGCTCGCCGCCGCCGCCCAGCGGCTGCGGGTTGTCGGCCATATTATCACCGCCCACGTGGACCATCAGCGCTTTCCCCTTCACCTCCGCCAGCGTTTTCAGACGTGGGGCAATAATTGGCTGGTTGGCCACACCCGCGTCGTTGACCACCAGCAGAGGCAGATCGCCAAGATGCCCGGTGCCCAGCGGCCCTTCGTGTTTGCCGGTATGTTGCGGATCGTAATGTCCGCCCGCCGCCCCGGCGGCCACGGCTTTGCCCTCTTTCATTGCGGGCTGGCAGCTGCCTTCGGCATGGATATGAAAACCGTGCTTACCCGGCGGTAATGCCCGCAGATCGGGGGCGAACTCGAGGCCGCGATCGGTTTCGGTGATTTTTACACTGCCGATGGACTGACCGACGCCCTGGGCGGTCACGAGATTAAGTTGAACATCTTCACTGACGGCCTGTGCGCCAGCGCAAAATGCGAGGGATAAGATCGCGAGAATACATCGTTGCATAACACCTCCGGATGGCTGTCTCCCTGTTAAGTGTAAACCAGGAACGCCTTTCCGGAGGCGAAATGCCCGTTACGGCACGTCGTAACCGAGCGCGGCTTTGCGGATACGGAACCACTGCTGACGAGTCATGCTGAGTTTTTCGGCCACAATCGCGGAACGCACGCGCTCGATTTTGCCCGAGCCGATAATCGGCAGCGGCTGCGACGGCAGACGCAGTATCCAGGCATAGACCACCTGCTCGATGCTGTCGGCATTGAGCTCATGCGCGACCTGCGCCAGCTCATCGCGCAGCGGCTGGAAGCCCTCTTCATTGAACAGGCGCCCGCCACCAAGGCAGGACCACGCCATCGGACGAATACGCAGCTGCTGCAGCTGATCGAGCGTGCCGTCGAGCAACAGCGGCTGATGCACCGGCGAGATTTCGACCTGATTGGTGGCCAGGGTAAACGGCAGGCGCGACTGCAGAAGAGTGAACTGGGCTGGGGTAAAGTTCGATACGCCAAAGTGGCGCACTTTTCCGCTGTGATGCAGCGCGAGGAACGCCTCAGCCACTTCATCGGCATTCATTAGCGGATCCGGCCGATGGATCAGCAGCAGATCGAGATGGTCCGTCGCCAGATTACGCAGCGATTGCTCAGCGCTCAGCACGATGTGGTCGCGGTCGGTGATATAGTGGCCGATGGTGTTTTCAGCCCGCGCCCGGGTGGCGATGCCGCATTTGCTGACAATTTCCATCCGACTACGCAGATGTGGCGCCAGCTTCAGCGCTTCGCCAAAGGCAGCCTCACACTGATAATCGCCATAGATATCGGCGTGGTCGACAGTGGTTACGCCTAAATCGAGATGCTGTTCAATAAAGCTGACCAGCTCGCCTGGCGACATTCTCCAGTCCATCAAACGCCAGTAGCCCATCACAAAACGCGAAAATTCCGGCCCCTGGGGAGCCATAGCAATACGCTGAACCATAACCGCTTCCTCAATAAAAAAGTGTACTGAGTATACGTACTTTTTGGTTTAAAACAGTGAGGGTTGCTGCGGTTCTTCCGCCGGATCTGGCCTGTTCGCGCGTAATTTGCGCAGCAGGCGTTGGCGGCAAAGACGCAAAACCTCTTGTTTCTGCGCATCGCTCATTTTTTGCCAGTCGAAGCGTTCCTCACGGCTGCGGAAACAGCCGCGACAATAGCCGCGCTCGTCGGTCTGACATATTCCCCGGCACGGGCTCTGCACCGGGAAAAACTCTAACTGCTCTGCCACCACACGCCTCCTGTCCCCTCGTCTCCTTTCATTGAAGACGTTTCCCCGCACGGACGCAAATATTGTTCACGGTGTGCTGCGCCAGCTAACATTTTTCCGCTGAGACTTGTAATAGACCAATCGGTCTATTACAGTGTGCTGCATGAACAGACACAGCGAATGCGATACCCGAGAACATATCCTGGTCACCGGCGAGCAGCTCTGCATGCATCGCGGTTTTACCGGAATGGGCTTGAGCGAACTTCTGAAGACGGCGGAAGTACCTAAGGGCTCTTTCTACCATTACTTCCGCTCTAAAGAAGCCTTCGGCGTCGCGCTGCTTGAACATCACTACACCGGATATCTGCAGCGCCTGGTCGACCACTTCGATCATGGCGACGGCAACTATCGCGACCGCTTGCTGGCTTATTATCAGCACACGCTGAATCAGTTCTGCCAGCAGGGGATTATTAGCGGATGTCTTACCGTCAAGTTGTCAGCAGAGGTCTGCGACCTGTCGGAAGATATGCGTACCGCCATGGACCATGGTGCCAGTCAGATTATCGCCCTGCTGGGCGACGCGCTGGAGAAAGGACGTCAGGAAGGCAGTCTGGCGTTTGACGGCGAGGCCATGACCCTGTCGCAGGTGCTGTATTCCCTGTGGCTCGGGGCCAACCTGCAGGCCAAAATTACGCGTAGCGCAAGGCCGCTGGAAAGCGCCCTTGCCCACGCCAAACAGATTATTGCGGCGCCTGCGGTATAACAGGCGTTTTTATTTCAACAGTTCCTAGACGACCGGTCTACTCAGGAGTCATTATGTCGGAAGCAAAATTATTCAGTCCGTTGAAGGTCGGTGCGGTCACCGTCCCCAATCGCGTTTTTATGGCACCGTTGACGCGTCTGCGCAGCATCGAGCCGGGCGATATCCCTACCCCGCTGATGGGCGAATACTACCGCCAGCGCGCCAGCTCAGGCCTGATCATCACCGAAGCGACGCAGATTTCCGCCCAGGCCAAAGGCTATGCCGGCGCGCCAGGCCTGCACAGCCCGGAGCAGATTGCCGCCTGGCAGAAAATCACCGCCGGTGTTCATGCGGAAAATGGCCGTATCGCCGTCCAGCTGTGGCACACCGGGCGTATTTCCCATAGCAGCCTGCAACCTGGCGGCGCCGCGCCGGTAGCACCGTCTGCGCTGAGCGCCGGTACTCGCACCTCCCTGCGCGATGAAAACGGCCACGCTATTCGCGCCGACACCTCGATGCCGCGTGCCCTGGAAACCGAAGAGATCCCGGGGATCGTCGACGATTTCCGTCAGGCGGTCGGCAATGCCCGTGACGCCGGCTTCGATCTGGTCGAGCTGCACTCGGCCCACGGCTATCTGCTGCACCAGTTCCTCTCGCCGTCGGCGAACCAGCGTACCGACCAGTACGGCGGCAGCGTGGAGAACCGCGCCCGTCTGGTACTGGAAGTGGTCGATGCCGTGAGCAAAGAGTGGAGCGCTGACCGGATCGGCATCCGCGTGTCGCCGATTGGCAGCTTCCAGAATGTGGATAACGGCCCGAACGAAGAAGAAGACGCGCTGTATCTGATTAGCGAGCTGGCAAAACGCGGTATCGCCTATCTGCACATGTCCGAGCCGGACTGGGCGGGCGGCAAGCCGTACAGCGAAGCCTTCCGTCAGAAAGTTCGCGACCGCTTCCCGGGCGTGATCATTGGCGCTGGCGCCTACACGGTAGAAAAAGCCAACGATCTTATCAATAAAGGGCTGATTGATGCCGTGGCCTTTGGCCGCGATTATATCGCCAACCCGGATCTGGTGGCCCGCCTGCAGAAAAAAGCAGCGCTCAACCCGCAGCGGCCGGAAACCTATTACGGCGGCGGCGCAGAAGGTTATACCGATTACCCTACGCTGTAATCCCTCCATTGATAGCGGCGACATATCGCCGCTATACTCAAGGTTCTGATCTATCAAACAAACTGCATAGGGGACATTATGCGCTTACTCCACACCATGCTGCGCGTTGGCGACCTGCAACGTTCTATCGACTTCTATACCAACGTGTTGGGCATGAAGCTGCTGCGCACCAGCGAAAACCCGGAGTACAAGTACTCCCTCGCCTTTGTCGGCTACGGCGAAGAAAGCGAAACCGCGGTGATCGAACTGACCTACAACTGGGGCGTGGACAGCTATGAGCTGGGTACGGCCTACGGTCATATCGCGCTGAGCGTCGACAACGCCGCCGAAGCCTGCGAGCGGATCCGCCAGAACGGGGGCAACGTCACCCGTGAAGCCGGCCCGGTAAAAGGCGGCACCACCGTCATCGCCTTCGTGGAAGATCCGGACGGTTACAAAATCGAGCTGATTGAAGAGAAAGATGCCGGCAAAGGTTTGGGCAACTAACGCTTCACGACCCTGGCATCTTTAATGCCATGGCTCGCCCGGGCGCTGAGGCGCCCGTTGTTTTCACCCCTGCCTGCTGCAAGCCGCGGCAAAATTTGCCATAATGCGCGCTACTTTTTTCCAGCTAAGAGAATCTGATGTCCGAGAATGCTCAACTGAATGGTCTGTGCGACCGTTTCCGCGGTTTTTATCCGGTGGTGATTGATGTTGAAACCGCAGGATTTAATGCCAAAACCGACGCCCTGCTGGAGATCGCCGCCATTACGTTGAAGATGGATGAGCAAGGCTGGCTGATGCCCGATGAAACGCTGCATTTCCATGTTGAACCTTTCGAGGGCGCCAATCTGCAGCCCGAAGCGCTGGCCTTTAACGGAATTAACCCGCACGACCCGGAACGCGGCGCCGTCAGCGAATACGATGCCCTGCATGCCATCTTCAAAATGGTACGCAAAGGGATGAAAGAGAGCGACTGCAGCCGGGCCATCATGGTGGCGCACAATGCCACCTTTGACCACAGCTTCACCATGACCGCCGCCGAACGCGCGGGGCTAAAACGCAACCCGTTCCATCCGTTTGTTACCTTCGACACCGCCGCGCTGAGCGGGCTGGCGCTGGGCCAGACGGTGCTGTCCAAAGCCTGTATCGCCGCCGGCATGGCGTTCGACGGCGCGCAGGCCCACTCCGCTCTGTACGATACCGAGCAGACGGCGCAGCTGTTTTGTGAGATTGTGAACCGCTGGAAGCGTCTGGGCGGCTGGCCGCTGCCCGTGGCCACACCGGAGTGATAAAAAAAAGCGACTTCCAGGAAGTCGCTTTTTTACTGATGGCGGGAATTACTCCGCTTTCGGCTCGTCGGTGTGGTACTTCGCCGCCGTCTCTTTGATCAGCTGCTGCAGTTCACCGCGCTGGTACATTTCGATAACGATATCGCAGCCGCCCACCAGTTCACCGTCTACCCACAGCTGCGGGAAAGTCGGCCAGTTGGCGTATTTAGGCAACTCGGCGCGGATATCCGGGTTCTGCAAGATATCAACGTAAGCAAAACGTTCGCCGCAGGCGGACAGCGCCTGAACGGCCTGGGCAGAGAAACCGCAGCTTGGCAGCTTCGGCGACCCTTTCATGTACAACAGGATCGGGTTTTCAGCGATTTGGTGTTGGATCTTTTCTAAAGTCGAGCTCATTGTCGTGCTTCCTTAAACTTCTTTCTACGGCAGTAACTTGTCATTGTAGCGTCCTGTAGGCAGGACGGATAATAACATTTTTTTCACTATTCATATTTTATCTTCTGTTGCGCGAAGTTGCCTTAAAAATATCATTTTGCCGTCGCAGGCGGGCGCTCATTGCGCATTTTCTGTGCGAGGCGGTCAATGTCTGACGCGTTTTCTTGCAATCGTTAACCAATCGACATTTTTGATACAAAAGAATATTAACTTTCCGGGTTTTTATGCTTTAGAATCATTCCGGTTTGTCATTCATCGTCAGGCATTTGTACATGTCTGTAATTAATCAGGGGATTGCTCAGTGGCGCGGCTAAACAAAATCGCGATATCGCTCTGTGCATTACTGTTCACGTCTATCTCATTCACGCCACTGGCTCAGGCGTCAGGGCATACGCACGCCTCCGCTTCGCCAAAGGCGTTGCCCGCGAAAAGTGGCTCAGAGCGCAAGAAAAAAGCAACCAGTCAAAAAAGTAAAACCACCGCTAAAACCACCAGTAAAAAGTCCTCGAGCACCCGGCTCCCTTCCCGCACTACCGCAGCAAGCCAAACCGCACTTCATCGTCAGGCCGCCGGCGCGACGAAAAAATGCGTGCTGCGTAAAGGTTATAAAAAACAGTGCGCGAAAACGGTCGCCGCCAGTGCCGAGCCGACCCTGGCGCTGAACAGCGTCAAAAGCAAATGCGTGGTGCGCAAGGGCTATAAAAAACGCTGTAAACCTGAGGCCAGCGATGCCAATTTAACGATCGCCGACGCCCATAAAGTCCGGGTGCAGAAAGCGCAAAGTACCGCCATGAACAAATTGATGGGCCAGTTGGGTAAACCCTATCGCTGGGGCGGCACCTCGCCGCGTACTGGCTTTGACTGCAGCGGACTGGTTTATTACGCCTATAAGGACTTGGTCAAGATCCACATCCCGCGAACGGCTAACGAAATGTACCACCTGCGCGATGCGCGTCCGGTGGATCGTGATGAACTGCAGAGCGGCGATTTGGTCTTCTTCCGCACCCGTGGACGCGGCACCGCCGACCACGTTGGCGTCTACGTCGGCAACGGGAAATTTATTCAGTCACCGCGCACAGGTCGTGATATTCAAATCACCTCCCTGAGCGAAGATTACTGGGTTCGCCATTATGTTGGCGCCCGTCGCGTCATGACGCCGAAAACCATTCGCTGATCCTGGTCTGCCGCTACGGCGGCAGACCGCCTCACCTGCGCGTCTTTCCCCCCTACCGTCAGGGGATACTGCATATTCATCTCCTCGCCCGGCGCTTCCCGACGATAGCGGGTGGGCGACATGCCAAAGTGGCGGTGAAAGGTCCGGCAGAAAGCGGCCTGTCCGTCGTATCCCAGACACTGAGAAATACTCTGCATCGATGCTTGCGTCTGCGTTAAATAGATTGCCGCAATGGTCATTTTTCGCCGACTGACGTAGCTCGCCAACGTGCAGCCGGTCACCATGGCGAACTGCCGCTGGAAATACCAGTGCGAATAACCGGACTTTTTCGCAATCGTACTTACCGGCAGGGTGTCTAAAATATGTGCTTCGATCCAGTCAACGATCCCCTGCACAACCGGGATCATCTTCGGACTCACCACCTCACCTGTTTTTGCCATCGTAACCATCCTGTGGGAAATTCATGTCGGTGGCCATATTTGTCATACAAATAGCAAAATAGACAATGAATTATTGGCATAGCGGCGATTGCCTGGGTGCATATTTTTATTAATAATCTGATTTTAATGAAATATTTATCCTCAACGAGGATGCATGGCAGCGATCGTCAGAGGAAAAGCAGACGCAGTTAAACCTTCCCCGCGAGATTCAGAAAAGCGCGGACAGCGTCTCCTTATACATTTTTGCAACATCAGCGAGCGGTTTGACGCCTCGTCCCGCAGAAAACGGTTAAGCCTTCATCAGTTGCGCCTGCAGTAATAGCCTTTATCGTTGTAAGGCTTTTCACTGCTTGCGGCAAATGTTAACATTCTCAATACAATAACAGCCCGTGACGCGACAGCGTCGGGTGGCCAGAACACGATTCAGGCGAAAGCCTCATCTTGTCAATGTGAGCTAAAACAAAAAGTTATAAGGAGAGTAGCAATGTCGTTTGAATTACCTGCATTACCATATGCAAAAGACGCCCTGGCGCCGCACATTTCCGCAGAAACCCTGGAATATCACTACGGTAAACACCACCAGGCGTATGTCACTAACCTCAACAACCTGATCAAAGGCACTGCGTTCGAAGGCAAATCCCTCGAAGAGATCGTCCGCACTTCTGAAGGCGGCGTATTCAACAACGCAGCGCAGGTCTGGAACCACACCTTCTACTGGAACTGCCTGGCGCCTAACGCCGGCGGCGAACCGGAAGGCGAGTTAGCGGCCGCGATTGCCAAATCCTTCGGCAGCTTTGCGGATTTTAAAGCCAAATTTACCGATGCCGCAGCGAAAAACTTCGGCGCGGGCTGGACCTGGCTGGTCAAAAATGCCGACGGCAGCCTGGCTATCGTCTCCACCAGCAACGCCGGCACCCCGCTGACCACCGACGCGAAGCCGCTGCTGACCGTTGACGTCTGGGAACATGCCTACTACATCGACTACCGCAACGCCCGTCCAAGCTATCTGGACCACTTCTGGGCGCTGGTTAACTGGAAGTTTGTTGCGGCTAACCTGGCGGCATAAACGACAAACCGCAGCAGGGTCTCCCCGGCTGCGGTTTTTTTAGCCCTTCCCTACACTCGCGTTACTGGCTGGCAAAGGCCTCTTCCGGCTGTGCTCGTCCGCTAAACCAGACCAGCAGCAGCGCCAGACCGGCGATAATCGCCCCCATCACCGGCACAAACGCATAGCCCAGTCCGCCAGAGATCACCGCCCCGCCGGCGGCGGCGCCCAGCGCGTTGCCCAGGTTGAACGCCCCGATATTCACCGAAGAAGAGAGCCCCGGCGCTTCATGCGCCACGCGCATGACCCGCATCTGCAGCGGCGGAACCACCGCAAAGGTTGCTGCGCCCCAGACAATCATGCTGATGGCCGCCCCGGCCTGAGATTGCGCCAGCAGCGGGATCGCCAGCATGATTACCATCAGCAGTAACAGAAAGCCTTTCAGCGTGCCAGAGACCGACCGGTCTGCGAATTTGCCGCCCAGATAGTTGCCCAGCGAAAAGCCAACGCCAATCAGCACCAGCATCGCGGTAATAAACAGCGATGAAGCGTGGGTCAGCGTATTGAGCACTGGCGAAATATAGGTATACAGCGTAAACATTGCCCCAGCACCCAGCACGGTAGTCAGCAAGGCGGAGAGTACCTGCGGGCGTAGCAGGACTGAAAGCTCTTTTTTGACATCAGGGCGCTCGCCCGCGCTGCCCTTCGGCAGAGAGAACCACAGGCTGACCATCGCCAGCAGGCCTAACCCCGCGGTGGCCAGGAAGGACATCCGCCAGCCGATGGTTTCGCCAAGCCAGGTGGCCGCCGGTACACCGCCGATGTTGGCGATGGTGAGCCCCATAAACATCGTGGCTACCGCGCTGGCCTGCTTATGCTTTGGCACGACGCTGGCCGCGACCACCGACCCCAGGCCAAAGAAAGCACCGTGGTTGAGGCTGGTAATAATGCGCGACAGCAGCAGCGTGGTGTAATCCGGCGCAATGGATGACAACAGGTTGCCGACGGTGAAGATCCCCATCAGAAAAATCAGCGCATTGCGCCGCGCGCGATGTGACAACAGCAGGGTCATCAACGGCGCGCCGACCATGACGCCGATGGCATACGCACTGATCAGCATTCCCGCCACTGGGATTGAGACGTCCACACCTCTCGCAATCACCGGCAGCAATCCCATCGGGGAAAACTCCGTGGTCCCGATGCCAAAGGCGCCGATCGCCAGCGCAAGTAAAGGAAAGTTGATTTTCATTCAATGACTCCATCAGACCGTCAGGAATGACGGCGTAACATCAGAAGCCAAAAGCATGACATCAATCACAAAAAAACAAAAGTGAACGAAATGACAAAAGATTTTTGCAGAATTGATAATAATGGCGGGATACGGGGAGGAGGCCGCGCTCCTCCCTCACTGGAACATTAGTGCAGTATGGCGGTCAGGCTGAAAGTAACGATCACGCCGAGGGCAATAACCGTGGTGATCAGCGAAAACTTTAAATTGGTATCCATCATTTTTCCCTCTTGTTATCCCCACACCAAAAGTGAGCTTGCTCATTTTTGCACAAAAAATCGCAAAAATCTTCCGGGATTTAGGGCGATGCACATTTTTGCTCTTCCACTTTGCCCCAAGATCGGACAAAATCCCACGCTAATTTAAAAGCGTATCGGCCATTGACCCCTTCCTGTCGTTCTGTGTCGTTTTCCCGACGTGATGCAATGTTGAAAATTGTATTCAGGGTGTGTGTAGGCAAACGTTTACGTATCGATGATCAGGCGATCAGGTCAAGGCATGGAGTGAGATGTAATGGCAACTATTAAAGATGTAGCGAAGCGCGCAAACGTTTCCACTACAACTGTATCACATGTAATTAACAAAACCCGTTTCGTTGCCGAAGAGACGCGCAATGCGGTGTGGGCGGCGATCAAAGAGCTGCACTACTCGCCGAGCGCCGTGGCCCGCAGCCTGAAAGTCAATCATACAAAATCGATTGGTCTGCTGGCGACCAGTAGCGAAGCCGCCTATTTCGCTGAAATCATTGAGTCCGTTGAAAAGAGCTGCTTCCAGAAGGGCTACACTCTGATCCTCGGCAACGCATGGAATGATCCGGAAAAACAGCGCGCCTATCTGTCGATGATGGCGCAAAAACGCGTCGATGGACTGCTGGTGATGTGTTCCGAGTATCCGGATTCGGTATTGAGCATGCTGGAAGAGTATCGCCATATCCCGATGGTGGTAATGGACTGGGGCGAAGCAAAAGCCGACTTTACCGATGCGGTGATCGATAACGCCTTCCAGGGCGGCTATATCGCCGGACGCTACCTGATTGAACGCGGCCACCGCGAAATCGGCGTGATCCCGGGTCCGCTGGAGCGTAACACCGGCGCAGGCCGCCTGGCCGGCTTTATGCAGGCGATGAAAGAGGCGCATATCGCCATTCCGGAAAACTGGATTGTGCAGGGCGACTTCGAGCCTGAGTCCGGCTACCGCGCTATGCAGCAGATCTTAAGCCAGCAGCACCGTCCAACCGCGGTCTTCTGCGGCGGCGATATCATGGCGATGGGCGCTATCTGCGCGGCAGATGAAATGGGGCTGCGGGTGCCGCAGGACATTTCGCTGATCGGTTATGATAATGTGCGCAACGCCCGCTATTTCAGCCCGGCATTAACCACCATTCATCAGCCGAAAGATTCCCTGGGTGAAGCCGCATTTAACATGCTGTTGGATCGTATCGTTAATAAGCGCGAAGAGTCGCAGTCTATCGAAGTGCATCCTCGTCTGGTCGAACGCCGCTCCGTCGCGGATGGCCCGTTTGTCGATTATCGCCGCTAAGACGTTTGCGGGCGCAGATTATTCCGGCGCCCGCAGCCATTCCCGATTCAGCGTCTCGCTGTCCCCCAGATAGTCCAGCATCCAGTTCAGCGCCGGTGAGGCATCACTCTGCTGCCACGTCAGACAGCAGGCGGCATCCGGGAACGGATTCTCCAGCGCCAGCGCGGTCCACTCGCCGCTATCTAGCCATGGCCGGGCAAAATGGCTCGGCACCATGCCGACGCAGAGGCCCGCCGACAGACAGGTGGCCGATGATTCCCAGTCTGGGACCACCACCCTCTTCTGGTTATCCAGCAGCCAGGTTGTCCGTTTGGGCAGTGAACGCGACGTATCCTCCCGCACCAGCGACGGCCAGTTACGCAGGACATCGTCACTCAGGGGACCCTCCATCTTCGCCAGCGGGTGATCGCTCGCCACCACGCAGTCCCAACTCAGCATCCCCATATCGCGGAACGCATAGCGGCCACCGACCGGAATAGAGCGCGTTGCGCCAATCGCCAGCTCTACGCGGCCGTCGGCCAGCGCATCCCATACACCGTTGAACACTTCCTGGAAAACGATGAGCTCGACGTCGGGAAAATGGCGATAGAAATCCACGATCATCTGGCGCATGCGCGCCGGTTTCACAATATCATCCACCGCGATCGACAGCTGCCCGCGCCAGCCGTTGGCGATTTGCTGGCACTGCTGGCGGGTGATCTGCATTTTTTTGATAACAGAGCGCCCTTCCTGTAAGAACCAGACCCCGGCGGGCGTCAGCTCCACATCACGATGGCGACGCTCAAACAAGGGAACGGCCAGCCACTCTTCAAGCTGACGCACGGTATAGCTGACGGCGGAGGGCACCCGGTGCAGCTCCTGCGCGGCCGCGCTGAAGCTGCCGTTGCGGGCCACGGCATCAACCACTTCCAGAGAGTATTCAGACCACATTTTCTGCCTGCAAAATTTTTGAATGCATGTGACAAATATTAGCGTTTCACAAGCCACAATGCACTCCCTACACTCTGCGGCATCGTACCTGTACTCCAAAAATGAGAACGTTATGTCACAACCTGGGAAAGGATTTTTAGTCTGGCTGGCCGGCCTGAGCGTGCTGGGCTTTCTGGCCACCGATATGTACCTGCCGGCGTTTGCCGCCATGCAGCAGGATCTTAACACCTCCGCCGCCTCCATCAGCGCCAGCCTGAGCCTGTTCCTCGCCGGCTTCGCACTGGGGCAGCTGTTCTGGGGGCCGCTGTCGGACCGCTATGGGCGCAAACCGGTGCTGTTGAGTGGCCTGGCGATTTTCGCGGCCGGCTGTCTGGGGATGCTGTGGGTGCACAATGCCACCCTGATGCTGGCGCTGCGCTTTTTGCAGGCGATTGGCGTCTGTGCCGCGGCCGTTACCTGGCAGGCGATGGTCACCGATTACTATCCCGCCCAGCGCACAAACCGCATCTTCGCCACCATTATGCCGCTGGTGGGATTATCGCCGGCGCTGGCCCCGCTGCTGGGCAGTTGGCTGCTGGTACACTTCGAGTGGCAAGCCATCTTCGCCACCCTGTTTGCCATTACTCTGCTGCTGATGCTGCCTGCCCTGCGCCTGAAGGCAGCCGGGAAGCCGGTGGCCGTGGCACAGCAGAAGATCACCTTTCTCTCGCTGCTGCGCTCCCGGGAATACAGCGGTAACGTCCTGATCTACGCCGCCTGCTCCGCCAGCTTCTTCGCCTGGCTCACCGGTTCACCTTTTATCCTGCACGAAATGGGCTATGGCCCAACCGCTATCGGCCTGAGCTATATCCCGCAGACTATCGCCTTTCTGGTGGGCGGCTATGGTTGTCGCGCGCTGCTGCAAAAATGGTCCGGACAACAGATGCTGCCGTGGCTGCTGGTGGTCTTTGCCGTCAGCGTTGCCGCCACCTGGCTGGTCGGCCTGCAGACACATGCCTCACTGGTGGCGTTAATGATCCCGTTCTGCATGATGGCGGTGGTCAACGGCGGGATCTACCCCATCGTGGTCGCCCAGGCGCTGAAGCCCTTCCCGCAGGCAACGGGCCGCGCGGCGGCGCTGCAGAATACACTGCAGCTGGGATTGTGCTTTCTGACCAGTTTGCTGGTATCGGCGCTGATCGCTACGCCGCTGCTGACCACCACCAGCGTGATGCTGGTCTCTATTGGCTTAGCCGCAATAGGTTATCGCCTGCAGCAAACGCCTGAGCTGACTCCCCACTCTTCCCACGCGTAACGCTTATCGCCAGAGCCCGGGCCAGTCATTAGCATGCTAAGAAAATTTTATTGAAAGCCAGTACTTAGCGTCCTATACTGGATCCGGGTTCACATAAATAGAAAATAGTTACAGATTAACGGATGCAGGATGCCTCCGTTTCACCATGGAAGGCCTTTCGGCAAGGGTTATCTCCCTTCCTCTGTTCTACGTCGGATAGCGACTTCACGGATTATCCGTGAGATTTCTCACAAAGCCAAAAAAGCGTCTACGCTGTTTTAAGGTTCTGATCACTTGGGCGTGATGGAGAAGCTATGAGTTCATCGTGTATAGAAGAAGTAAGTGTACCAAATGATGACTGGTACCGGATTGCAGCTGAATTATTGGGCCGTGCGGGAATTAACATCAATGGTTCCGCGCCGTCAGACCTGCGAATTAAAAATCCTCTTTTCTTTAAACGTGTCTTGCAGGAGGGTTCGCTGGGGTTAGGCGAAAGCTATATGGACGGCTGGTGGGACTGCGAGCGTCTGGATATTTTCTTCCATAAAGTGCTTCGCGCCGGGCTGGAAAAACAGCTCCCTCACCATTTCAAAGACACACTCCGCATCGCAGGTGCTCGCCTGTTCAATCTGCAAAGTAAAAAACGCGCCTGGATTGTTGGCAAAGAGCATTATGACCTCGGCAACGATCTCTTCAGTCGGATGCTTGACCCCTACATGCAATATTCCTGCGGTTACTGGAAAGAGGCGCAAACCCTCGAAGCGGCGCAGCAGGATAAACTGGATCTCATCTGCCGCAAGCTGGAGCTTGAGCCGGGGATGCGGGTACTGGATATCGGCTGCGGATGGGGCGGGCTCGCCGAGTATATGGCGCGACATTACCAGGTCAGCGTTGTCGGCGTGACCATCTCCGCCGAGCAGCAAAAGATGGCCCAGGCGCGCTGCGCTGACCTTGACGTGGAGATTCGGCTCCAGGACTATCGCGATCTGCACGACAGCTTTGACCGCATCGTCTCCGTCGGTATGTTCGAGCACGTGGGACCGAAAAATTACGCTACCTACTTCGAGGTCGCGGATCGTAATTTGAAACCTAATGGTCGTTTCTTACTGCACACCATCGGTTCCAAAGTCACCGACCATAACGTCGACCCGTGGATCGATAAATATATCTTCCCCAACGGCTGTCTGCCGTCGGTTCGGCAGATCGCCGATGCCAGCGAGAAGCACTTTGTGATGGAAGACTGGCATAACTTCGGCGCCGATTATGACACCACCCTGATGGCCTGGTATGAGCGTTTTCTCGCCAGCTGGCCGGAAATTGCCGATAACTATTCTGAACGTTTCAAACGGATGTTCAGCTATTATCTGAACGCCTGCGCCGGCGCCTTCCGCGCCCGTGACATTCAGCTCTGGCAGGTGGTGTTCTCGCGCGGTATTGAACATGGACTGCGCATCGCCCGCTAACAAAATCTCCCCCGCTCACCGGCGGGGGATTTTTTTCAGGCTTCATTCACCTTAGATGCAGCGTCTTTCGCGGCCAGCACGCGTTCAACCGTATCGACAACCGCCTGAGTCTGCGGGTCAATCTCAATATTGACGCGGTCGCCCAGCTTTTTCGCGCCCAGCGTGGTCCGCTGCAGCGTTTCCGGGATAAGATGCACGCAGAAACGGGTTGCCGTCACCTCACCCACCGTCAGGCTGATACCATCAATACCGATGAATCCTTTATAGAGGATATATTTCATCAGCGTCGGATCCTGCACTTTAAACCAGATCTGACGGTTATTTTCGGAAGTGAGGATCTTCACGATTTCCGCGGTGGTCATAATATGGCCGGACATCAGATGCCCGCCGATTTCATCACTGAATTTCGCCGCCCGCTCGACGTTCACTTCATCCCCGATCTGAATATCGCCGAGGTTGGTAATACGCAACGTCTCTTTCATCAAATCGAAGCTAATGTGCGCGCCGTTTATTTCGGTCACCGTCAGGCAACAGCCGTTATTGGCTACCGAGGCGCCGGTTTCCAGCCCCTCCAGCATATGCGCCGGTAGTTCCACCACGTGGGTGCGAAAATTGGGTTTATCATCAATGGAGACCACTTTCGCGGTTCCCTGAACAATACCAGTAAACATGTTAGGCTCCTGTTGAAAATCATGACGGTATCATTACCGTTTTCGCTATCGGGAACAATAACAGGAGGGCAAAGCGGTTGCCAGCGCGCTTCGTGCCTCGACTCTTTTTTCACTGGCTTAATGGCTAATCCTCGCTACAATAGACTGGAAATTCCTCATTTTTATCCCCTTGCTGCCAGTTACGGCGGCTTTTTTAGTCTCAAAATAACAACAAAACAAAGGTGTTCACGTGCAGAAGTATTTCGTTGAAGCGCGTCAGTTATTAGCTCTGGCTATACCCGTCATCCTTGCGCAGGTGGCGCAGACGGCGATGGGTTTTGTCGATACCGTGATGGCGGGTGGCTACAGCGCCACGGATATGGCCGCCGTGGCCATCGGGACCTCCATCTGGCTGCCGGCGATCCTCTTTGGCCACGGGCTGCTGCTGGCGCTGACCCCGGTGGTGGCGCAGCTTAACGGCTCCGGACGGCGGGATCGCATCGCACAGCAGGTACGTCAGGGCTTCTGGCTGGCCGGCTTTGTCTCGGTGCTGATCATGGTCGTGCTGTGGAACGCCGGCTATATCATCAGCTCCATGCATAATATCGACCCGCTGTTGGCAGAGAAGGCGGTTGGCTATCTGCGCGCGTTGCTGTGGGGGGCGCCGGGCTATCTGTTCTTCCAGGTTGCCCGTAACCAGTGTGAAGGGCTGGCGAAAACCAAGCCCGGGATGGTCATGGGCTTTATCGGCTTACTGGTCAACATTCCGGTGAACTATATCTTTATCTATGGTCATTTCGGCATGCCCGAGCTGGGCGGTGTCGGCTGTGGCGTAGCGACGGCTTCGGTTTACTGGGTGATGTTCGCCAGCATGCTGTGGTGGGTGCGTCGGGCGCGTTCGATGCGGGATATCCGCTGCGCCGAGCGCTTCAGCCGCCCCGATTTCGCCGTCCTGTTACGGCTGGTGCAGCTGGGGCTGCCCATTGCTCTGGCGCTGTTCTTTGAAGTCACGCTGTTTGCCGTCGTCGCGCTGCTGGTTTCCCCGCTGGGGATCATTGACGTCGCCGGTCACCAGATCGCGCTTAACTTCAGCTCATTGATGTTCGTTCTGCCGCTATCGCTGGCGGCGGCGGTCACCATTCGCGTCGGCTTCCGTCTCGGACAAGGTTCAACGATCGATGCCCAGGTTTCGGCCCGCACCGGCGTGGGCGTGGGCGTCTGCCTGGCGGTATTTACCGCTATCTTTACCGTGCTGATGCGTGAACAGATTGCCCTGCTGTATAACGATAATCCCGAGGTGGTGCTGCTGGCCTCGCACCTGATGCTGCTGGCGGCTATCTATCAGATCTCCGACTCCATCCAGGTGATCGGTAGCGGCATTCTCCGCGGCTATAAAGATACGCGGTCTATCTTTTTTATTACCTTTACCGCGTACTGGGTGCTGGGTTTGCCGAGCGGCTATCTGTTGGCGTTGACCGATATGGTTGTGCCACGCATGGGGCCCGCCGGTTTCTGGTGTGGATTTATCATCGGCCTGACCTCCGCCGCCATCATGATGATGCTGCGGATGCGTTTTCTCCAGCGCCAGTCTTCCAGCATCATCTTACAGCGCGCCGCGCGCTAATCCCTTCAAAGCCCGCCCCTCCGGCGGGCTTTTTCGTTCTCCGGCATTGCGACCGCGTTGTACATTCCGTTACTCCCCGACACCAAAGACTCACTGATGGCACTCCCCGAGACGCATATAGTGTGGTCAACAGCCCCGCAGTGGGGTTACTCAAGAAACCAATTCGAGGATTTCAGAATGAAAAAAGTATTAGCTCTGGTCGTTGCCGCTGCTATGGGTCTGTCATCAGTTGCTTTCGCTGCCGACGCCGCCAGCACCACCCCGGCTGCAACTGCCAGCCACACCACCGTACACCATAAGAAACATCACATCCTTCAATCTGATGACGATGCTGTAGCAAAGTGAGCCTTTATGACTGACAAATCTGTTCCGTTCTCGGTGCTCGACCTGGC
>NZ_PIOG01000011.1:0-36275 GCF_002810545.1 Klebsiella sp. A-Nf5
GTTTCTCCGTTAGTCCGCAATCTTGTAATGCGAGACGATTTTGTTGATGTCGTTATGCGGACGCGCGATGACCAGCGAGGTCACCACTTCGCCGATGCGTTGTGCGGATTCAACGCCGGAATCGACTGCCGCTTTTACCGCGCCGACGTCGCCTTTCACCATCGCGGTGACGAGGCCGGAACCGACGTTTTCATAGCCGATAAGCTCGACGTTGGCGGCTTTACACATCGCATCCGCCGCTTCAATGCAGGCCACCAGACCTTTGGTTTCAATCAGACCTAATGCATCACCCATTTGCGTTCTCCTGGCCTTCAGGCCTTGTGTTTAATGACGATTTTGTTGATGTCGTTATGCGGGCGAGCGATGACCAGCGAGGTCACCACTTCGCCGATGCGCTGGGCTGATTCCACACCGGAATCCACCGCCGCTTTTACCGCGCCGACGTCGCCCTTCACCATCACGGTGACCAGGCCGGAGCCGACGTTTTCATAGCCGATCAGTTCGACGTTGGCGGCTTTACACATCGAGTCCGCTGCTTCAATACAGGCCACCAGACCTTTGGTTTCGATAAGCCCCAATGCATCACCCATCGTGATCTCCTCCAGAACAGGTTTTGTGATTCGGGAAAACCGTCCGCGTAACGGCATCAACACGCGGAAGCGGCGTTCGGGGTTCACTATAGGGAATGGGGAGAGAAGCGAAATTTAAATCCGTGTGGGTGAATATTTTAGTTTTTTGCTCTGTAATTTAGTCTTATTTAGCGTTCAATTTATCTGTTTGTCCTGTTTTTTGCGTGATGATTGTCATGATGATATGGCGTTTTTTTAAGCTTATTATCGGCGGGAGATGAATGTTAATAAGATGCTAATTACTTGCCTGCAGGCGGTAATATAGCCGCGTGATAATTGTGGGTATGCTCAAGTTTTGCCACAAAAGCTAAATGCAAAACGTGCGCTTTTAGCATCGGAAAAAGAGGGGGCAAAAACGGAGTGTGAGCGAGGGCGCAGTTTCCTCGCGGCGGTTCAGGGGGGACGGGTTAATTAAACGTGCTGCCGGACTTCAGCGTGCAGATGTAGAGCGGCGAGTTGATAGAACTCAGCAGGATAGCTTTGTCGTTAAGCTTCTGCGCGTTGAGGAACAGGCCATCGTGGCTGTCGGACATCTCGCGCATGAAGTAGTCGAAGATGACATTCGGCGATTCGTCGATGGATGAGGCGCTGGATTCCCATTTTTTAATGCGGTAGTGGCGTTCGGTTGCCGAAATGCGTTGGCTGGTGTAGCTGAATTTGACGTAGCGCTGCAGGTAGAGCCAGCCGGCGGCGGAATCGGTATAGCCTTCCACCACCATCGAACCGTTGCCGTTGGCGGCAAAATTAAAATGAATATTGCCGTTCACATTCTCTTTTTCCATGTTGTCAAAACGCATGATCGCTTTGGTGGAACAGCTCATCACGCCGTCGTTGGCATCCGGCAGCAGGCGCCAAGCGCTAAAACTGGCGGCGGCGATAAACGCGAGGGCGGAAAGGGCGAAAAAGGGGCGGGGCGCGAGTCTCATTGCGGCTTCCAGGAGTAGTAAAAGTAGTTATCGCAATAGCTGAACGGGTTGTCTTCGTGCATCGCGCAGTGGGCGAGGAACACCCGGCCCAGTCCATTGGTTTCCAGTCGGTCGCCATAGAAAAAAACAAAACGTTCGCCCGGCTTGCAACTGAGCTTCAGCCGCTGACGCACCTCATCAAAATTCTTACCGTAGGCCGTGGCGGAGACCGAACGCAGCATCTCATCGCTGGCCAGCAGTTCGCACTGGCTGTGGTTCATCAGCGTCAGATTAATTGGCCGGGCGACGTGGGTACCGGCGAGACTAAACGCCACCAGCAGCAGGGCGATGACCAGCAGACAGCCGCCGGCCAGATACCAGCACATCCCGCGCGCATGTCGTGAATCGGTGGGCGGCGTTGTCGCCGCTGGGGGGACGGTTTCATCAGCCCTCTCGGGTGGGTTAGCGGCCTCGGTAAGCGCCGGCCCGGCATCGAGCAGTTCAATGCTCAGATCCTGGTTCAGCTGCAGCATGCCGCGCGACACGGTGACGATAATGTTATCGATATCGTAGTGGCGGAAGGTTTTGCGCAGCATACTCAGGTATTGATTGAGGTTGCTGTTGGAAGAGGTTAAGCCGTTATCATCCCAGACTTTTTTTAATACTTCATCGCGGCTGACGACGCCGGTATGGCGGAGAAAAAAATAGAGTAGCGCGCTGGCGGTGATGGATAGCTGGCTATCCGGTTCATCGCTGCCGGGCAGGGTTAGCGTGCCGTCCGTTGCGTCATAAATGAGACGGGCATTGATGTTGTAGCGCATCGCGGCCTCACTCTATTCGCTTCACGCGGGAAGCGTCATTTTGGTCAGATCGTTTACCAGCGACTGTCGGTGATCGCTGCTCATGGTACGCCCTTCGGTGAGTTCCGATAACCAGATGCCGTCGGCGGCGTAGCGCACCAGCGTGCCGGTCGGGCCGTTATCCAGCGCATCGCCCTGCGCCAGGTGATCCAGCATCCAGTCGCGCCAGCATTTTCGCAGCACCGGCTCGTCCGGCATCGCCAGCGACAGCACCATCAGCTGGCGGCTTTCGTGGGTGTCCGTCAGCTCCGGGTTGGACAGATAGCGCAAATAGGCGCGGGTAAAGCGTCCGTAAGCGATGTTATCGGCGGCCATCAGTTCGCTAATCGCCTTTTCCATGATCGCCAGCAGCCGGGCGAACAGGGCGAAAATCAGCGCCTGCTTATTGGGAAAGTGATGCAGGAGGCCACCTTTGCTCACGCCAGCCTCGCGGGCGACGGCGTTCAGCGACAGGGCGGCGATACCGTCCCGGCCGGCAATCATCGCCGCCGATTCAAGCAACTGACGGTGGAGACGGACGGGATCTTTTTTACGATGCTGGGCTTCCATATTCATGGCCGGAATCATACCGACCAGACGGTATGATTATTCTTGATCGCTATCAATATGAACGGCGGCTTCGTGTGACGAGATGCTGTTAATGCGTGGAGGCTCACAAATTGTCATATTAATGAACGCGATAACCCGGATGGGCTATCGCGTCGAGATTTATTTCGTTGCCAGATGCACCCCCAGACCGCTTTTCCCGGGCGCCAGTTCAGGGCGCAGCGTCAGCGATGGGATCAGATAATCGCCATAATTCTGCCGGCGGAATGGAATGGGCTCGGTTTGCCACAGCGTGTCCAGCCGCTCGGCCAGGGTGGCGCATTGGTCGGCGAACTGGCCGGCGTCGATTTTGTCTGTGCGGTAGAACACCAGCGGCGGGAGTACCTCGAAGCCGGGATAGAACAGCATGCCGTGCTGAATGGGGAACAGGATGTCGTTGATGGGGCCGTTGATCCCGCGCGGTGAATAGTGTTCCGCCCAGCCGCCGGCGGTGACGATCAGCATCGCCCGCTTGCCAGCGAAGGTGCCTTCTCCGTAACGGTCACCCCAGTGGCGGTCGCTTTGCTCACCGACGCCATAGGCAAAGCCCCAGGCGTACACCCGGTCGATCCAGCCCTTCATGATGGCAGGCATCGAGAACCACCACAGCGGGAACTGGAAAATTACCATATCGGCCCACAGCAGCTTTTCCTGCTCGGCTGCGATATCCGCGCTTTGGGTTCCCTGGGCAAAGGCCCGTTTTGAATCGAGGGTCGGACGCCAGAACTCGCCGACTGGCGGGGCGCCGCTGTCGTCAGCGTCATATCCGGCCTTCCAGCGCATGGCGTAGAGATCGGAGACCTGGACTTCATGCCCGGCCTGCTGCAGGTGGTGGATGGCGAAATTTTTGAGTCCGCCATTAAGCGAGCGCGGTTCCGGATGGGCGTAAATCAGCAGTACTTTCATAACATCACCTCTGGAGTGGGGAGAGCTGCAGAGTAGGAAAGCTGACGCTATAGTAGAAATTAATTACTTAAATTCCAGGTATAGCCGTGATTAATTTACATCGTCTGGATCTTAATCTGCTGCGCACGCTCGACGTGCTGCTTAGCGAAAACAACGTCACCCGGGCGGCGCAGCGGCTGAATCTGTCGCAGCCGTCGGTCAGTATTCAGCTCGCCAGGCTGCGGGAGATTTTCGCCGACCCGCTGCTGATGCCGGGTCCGCGCGGCATGCAGCCCACCGCCCGCGCCGATGAGCTTCGCCAGCCGCTGCGCGCCGCGTTAGCCGCCCTGGAGCAGGCAGTGGCGCCGGTGGCGCCCTTTAATCCGGCGACGGCGGCGGAGACCTGGCGGGTGGCGGCGACGGACTATATGGCCTCGGCGATCCTCCTGCCGATGCTGGGCAGGCTACGGCTGGCCTCTCCCGACAGTCGGCTGGCGGTATTCGAGCTGCAGCCAGCGCGGCTGGAGCAGCAGGCGGCCAGCGATGAAGTGGATCTCTGCTTCCATACCCGCGAGGGCGCGCCGCCGGGGCTACATCAGCGCCTGCTGTTTCGTGAACGCTACGTGCTGGCAGGCCGGGCGGAGCATCCGGCGCTGCGGCCTGGGCTTAGCCTGGAAACGTTCTGTCAGCTGGAGCACGTGATCGTCTCCCCGGACGGGGGCGGCTTCAGCGCGGCGACCGATATCGCGCTGGCGAACCTCGGACAGACGCGGCGGGTTGTCCTTTCCGTGCCACATTTCCTGTTTATGCTGGAGACCCTGCGCAATAGCGATCTGGTGGCGGTGCTGCCGGAGCGGCTGGTGCGCGGGCAGAGCGGGCTGGTGGTCGTCGAGCCGCCGCTGGCGGTCGCCGGCTTTGAGATGCTGATGCTGTGGCACGAGCGCTGGCACCGCGACCCGGCGCATCAATGGCTGCGCCAGTTCATCGTGAATTCACTGGAGGAACAGACATGCTGAGTGGACTGAATCATCTGACCCTGGCGGTCAGCCAGCTGGCGCCGAGCGTGGCGTTTTATCAGCAACTGCTGGGCATGACGCTGCACGCCCGCTGGGACAGTGGCGCCTATCTCTCCTGCGGCGATCTGTGGCTATGCCTGTCGCTGGATCCGCAGCGGCGCGTTACTCCGCCGGAAGAGAGCGACTATACCCATTATGCGTTTAGCATTAGCGAAGCCGATTTTGCCCGCTTCACCGCCCGCCTGGAGGTTGCCGGCGTGGCGGTCTGGAAGCTAAATCGCAGCGAAGGCGCCTCGCACTATTTCCTCGACCCCGACGGCCACAAGCTGGAGCTGCACGTCGGCAGTCTCGCCCAGCGGCTGGCCGCCTGCCGCGAGCAGCCGTATAAGGGAATGGTGTTTTTTGACCAGTGAAGCTGATTTGCGGACGCGGGGTAACCCGTAGCCCCGGTAAGCGCAGCGCCACCGGGGAGATGCCTTTACAAATTACTCACTCAAAATGTGAGGTTTTTTCCAACGCCGTCACTATTATCACCGGATAATCGTATATACTTTTTTGTATATACAAAAGGATGAATAGTATGCCAATGGAGTTTGAGTGGGATGCAAACAAGGCATTAAGTAATCTACGAAAACATGGAGTCCGGTTTGAAGAAGCGGTATTAGTCTTTGACGATCCGCGGCACCTTTCCCGCCAGGAGCGGTTTGAGAATGGTGAATATCGCTGGCAAACCATCGGTCTTGTGCATGGGATCCTTGTTATCCTGGTGGCGCATTCGGTCCGTTTTGAAAGTGGAACTGAGGTTATTCGTATTATCAGCGCCCGGAAGGCGGACAGAAAAGAGAGGAATCGTTATGAGCATGGTTAAACATAAACGCGATAACCCGGTTGCGCTTACAGCCGAGCGAGATGCTGAACTTAAAGCGCTGGCGAAGAAAACGGATGATGAAATTGATTACAGCGATATCCCGACAACAGAGGATGAACAGTGGTCAGATGCGGTACGCGGTAAATTTTATCGACCGCTAAAAACACAGGCTTCTGTGCGCATTGATGCCGATGTCATGGAGTGGCTCAAACGTCCAGGAAAAGGCTATCAAACTCGACTGAATGCGATTTTAAGAGAAGCGATGATTCGCGATCTTAATAATAAATAGTTGCTGGTAGCGGCGCTACGTATTTTCGGAGCCCGTAGCCCCGGTAAGCGCAGCGCCACCGGGGAAAACAGGTTAAACTTCACTCCATCGCCACCTTCACCGCTTCTCCCAGCTTCACCATCACTGCTTTATGTTTCTCGGTCGGCGGCAGGGCGCAGTTGATCCTGACGCAGTTGCGATACTTGCCCGCTGCCGAAAACAGCGAGCCCGGCGCAACCTGGATCTTCAGCCGGCATAGCTGTTTGGCGACGCAGACCATATCCACCTGCTCCGGGAGCTCAACCCACAGCATAAAACCGCCTTTCGGCCGGGTGACGCAGATCCCGCAAGGGAAAAACTCCCGCAGCCAGCAGGTGTAGATCTCCATATTACGCTGATAGATCTGCCGCATCCGCCGCACGTGACGGTGGTAGTGGCCTTCGCGAATAAAATTGCAGGCCGCCAGTTGGGTTGAAGGGACGTTAGTGCCGCTGGCGGCGTACTTCATCTGCAGCAGACGATCGTAATAGCGACCAGGGGCGATCCAGCCGATGCGCAGGCCGGGGGCGATGGTTTTGGTAAAGGAGCTGCAGAGCATCACCCGGCCGTCGATATCCCAGGAGTGAATGGTGCGCGGGCGCGGGTACTCGGTGGCCAGCTCGCCGTAAATATCATCCTCGAAAATCACGATATCGTGGCGCTGGGCCAGGTTCAGCACCGCGCGCTTACGGGCGTCCGGCATGATAAAGCCCAGCGGATTATTGCAGTTCGGCACGAGGATCACCCCTTTGATTGGCCATTGATCCAGCGCCAGCTCCAGGGCCTCGATACTGATCCCGGTTTCGGGATCGGTGGGGATCTCAATGGTCTTTAATCCCAGTCCGCGCAGCATCTGCATCGTGCCGTAGTAGCAGGGGGATTCCACGGCCACGATATCGCCAGGCTGGCATACCGACAGTAAAGCCAGAGACAGCGCGCTGTGGCAGCCGCTGGTGAGCACCAGATCGTCGGCCGTCACCACCGAGCCGCCGTCAAGCATCAGGCGGGCGATCTGCTCGCGAAGTTCCCGGCGCCCGGCCAGCTCGTCATAGTTCAGTACTTCGCTGAGGTTGTGCTGGATCGCCCGGCTCAGTTCGCGCCAGATAGGCTTCAGGCTTGGCTGTGTGACATCCGGCGAGCCGCCGCCGAAGGGGATAATCGATTTATCGTAGCGGGCGTCGAGCATGGTCAGCACCTGATCCCACTGGGTGATCTCCACTGGGCGCTGTACCGGACGCGACATTGGCGGCACCGGCGGCTGGGCCTTGCGGGGGGCAACGAAATAGCCCGATCGCGGCTGAGGCACAATCATTTGCTGCTGCTCAAGCAACTGATAGGCCTGCTGGACAGTGCTGATGCTGACGCCATGCTCCTGGCTCAGGCTGCGCACCGACGGCAGTTTTTCGCCGTGGCGATACAGGCCCTGTTCAATGCGTTCGGCCAGCAGGGCAGCGAGATGTTGGTAGCGGGTCATGCTGTATCCTTGATTGTCGCCATACAGATAAAAGAACCAGTACAGATGGGCGGAAAAAATGGGGTCTGGTGTACGTTTTAGCCAATCTGTATGTTAAAGAAAAGTGTTTTGTGAATCTGTATTCCTTGGCCCCAAATCCGTGAAGATAAAGCCTCTGGCAAGGTGAGGAGGTAGAGGATGGAATTTCACGAGAACAGGGCAAGACAGCCATTTATTGGTTTCGTACTGCTGGTGCGGTTTATCAAAAAATGGTGGCTTCAGGAGCAAACGCGCAGAGCTTTGCAGCGAATGAGCGACGAACAGCTGAAAGATATCGGCCTGCGTCGGGATCAGATCAATTAAAAAGTGCGGTTTTTTTCAGGCATCATTCCTTCTTTGCCCCGGTAAGCGCTAGCGACGCCGGGGAATACATTCACTAAATTTATCAATTGATGCGGCGCGATCGTCTGTTTCTTGATACTTACCCTGATAAGTATTATTTTCTTCCCAACAATGAGAGGAAAACCTGTGACCGAAGACGACCTGTTTGCCCGCCGTCCGTTGGGGATGAGAATGGCCATGGTGGTGCGCCAGTGGCGCGCCATTATTGACTCCGCTATCACCGATACCGGACTCACCCAGTCCAGCTGGACGGTGTTGATGCAGTTGCATCAGTTGGGAGACAACGTCTCGGTCAGCGAACTGGCGGAGGTGCAGGGGATTGAACTGCCGCCGCTAATGCGCACCCTCTCGTTACTGGAAAAGCAGGGCTATCTGCTGCGTTCTACATCGCCATATGACAAACGCATTCGCCTGCTGACGCTGACCGCCGAGGGGCGGGCGATTCTGGAAAAACTGAGCTGCGTGATCGAGACCTATCAGGAACGCGTGACTCAGACCATCCCGGAGGCCGACCTTGCCACCTTCAGCGCCACATTAAATCAAATCGCCTGCCGTTTGCGGAATATCCGCGAAGAAGATAACAAGATCTAACACACTATGATGACGCCTGAACAAAAATTTGCCCGCTGGGTACGGGTGAGTATTGCCGCTTTTCTGGCAATATTCGCCTGGTTTATCGTTGCCGATATCTGGATCCCGCTGACGCCGGACTCCACCGTGATGCGCGTGGTGACCCCGGTATCGTCGCGGGTCTCCGGCTATGTCTCGCACGTTTACGTGCACAACAACAGCCAGGTTAAAAAGGGCGACCTGCTGTATGAGCTCGACCCAACGCCATTCATTAATAAAGTTGAAGCGGCGCAGATCGCCCTTGAGCAGGCGAAACTGAGCAACCAGCAGCTGGACGCACAAATCGCCGCCGCCCGCGCCAACCTGCGCACCGCGCAGTACACCGCCCGTAACGATAAGGTCACGCTCGATCGCTACCAGCGCCTGAGCACGATGCAGAACGTCTCGCAGTCCGACCTCGATAAGGTGCGTACCACCTGGCAGACCAGCGAGCAGTCGGTCTCGGCGCTGAACGCGCAGATCCAGAACCTGCTTATCCAGCGCGGCGAGCGCGACGATAAGCGCAACGTCACCCTGCAGAAATACCGTAATGCGCTGGAGGAGGCGCAGCTGAACCTGGCCTGGACCCAGGTGCGTGCCGAAACTGACGGCATGGTCAGCAACCTGCAGCTTAACCCGGGGATCTACGCCACCGCGGCGACAGCTGTGCTGGCGCTGGTCAACAACAATACCGATATCGTCGCCGACTTCCGTGAAAAGAGCCTGCGCCACACCGCGGTGAATACCGATGCAGCGGTGGTCTTTGACGCCCTACCGGGGCAAGTCTTCCCGGCGCACGTCACCAGCAGCGATGCCGGGATTCTGGCGGGGCAGGAGGCGGTGAATGGCCAGCTGTCGCAGCCGGAGCAGTCCACCCGCTGGGTGCGCGACGCCCAGCGCATGCGCATTCACATCGCCCTGGATCAAGCGCTGGACAAACCGCTGCCGACCGGCGCCCGCGCCACGGTGCAACTGTACAATAGCGAGGGTCCTTTCGCCCGCACCTTCGCCGGCCTGCAGATCCACCTGGTGAGCTGGTTGCACTATGTCTATTAATACCCTGGCGCACGTCTTTACGCCGCACGGCAATATCGTCTATACGGCGAATGATTTTCGCCAGACGGTACGTATCGCCGTGGCCGGGACTATTGCGCTCAGCATCTCCACCTTCTATGACGTCCAGTACGGTGTGTTTTTCGTGGTTTATCCGCTGATGCTGATGTCGCTGGTGCCGTTCTTCAACCGCCATGTCGCCCGCCAGTTTGTGTTCAGCGCGGCGGTGAACTGCGTCGAAATGGTATTGATTGTCGGCTATCTGTCGCAGTGGCCGGTGATCATGACGCTGGTGGTGTTTGCCCTTTACGTCATGCGCTTTCGCTTTATGAGCCAGGGACCGTTGTTCCTGCTGGGATCGATGGGGGTGGTGTGCCAGAGCACGATGCTCAACTTTATGAGCTACCCGACCAGCAACTGGCATACCCTGATGTTCTCTAACATGGAAGCCTGCGTGCTGGCGGTGGCGCTGAGCGCGCTGCTACATTACCTGATCCCGGACGTCGAGCCGCGCAAGCCGCCGCCGCGGATTGAGAAAGACGCCGCCCGCATCCGCCACGAGTCGCTGCTCTCCGGTACGGTCGCGACGATCATCTTTGTGGTGTTCCAGATCTGCGATCTCAGCGACTCGCTGTCGGCGCTGATGGCCGGGATTCTGATCCTGTTTCCGATGCACTATCGCGGGGCGGTGATCAGTTCGATCTGGCGCGTGGTGGGGGTGGTGCTGGCCTGTCTTTATATTCTGGTGGTGCAGCTGATCATCTATGATTTCAGCAACCACATGATCCTGATGATGCCGCTGATTGGTCTCGGATTGGCCTTCAGCGCCCGCCTGCACGTGATGGAGAAAGTGGGCGCCGGGGTGGGCTTCGCCAGCATCACCACCATCGGCATTATGTTCGGCCAGAACCTGCATCCCTATCAGGATCTGGTGTTCAGCGACCTGTACCGTATCACCTCGGTGACGGTCTCGCTGGTGGTGACGCTGACTCTGGTCTTTCTCATGCACCGTCTGCTGAATTGCTTTGCGGCGACGCGCTTTGTGATCACCCATTAACCCGTCTGTGGGAAGGTAGCGAGGCAGCGCCACGCTTCCCCATCCTGCTGATACAGCGCCGCCGTCTGTTCCGGCAGGATCCAGCTGCGCGCCGCGTCTTCCGTCCCCTCCAGCAGTACGCACAGCCCGCAGCCGCTGCGCAGCTGGCGGGGAATATCTTTGACCTCGAAGGTCATCCCCGCCGCCTGCAGGGCTTTGCGCATCCGTACCACCCCCACCGTGGAATGAAATAAAAACAGGAAGGTTGTCATCCGCGCCTCCGCTGGCGCAGGCCGATCAGCGCCGCGCCGAGCGCCCCGGCATACTGGGCATCGGGGTGGGTTGTCACCGCCATGCCGACATGGGTTTCCAGCATGCGGGCAAAGGTGGCGCAGTGGCTGACGCCGCCGGTAAACAGCAGCGGCCCCTGCGGCGATAAGCGGCCAATAAAGTTCGCGCTGCGCCGGGCCATGGCGTTAATCACCCCGGCCAGAATCGCCTCCGGCGCGACGCCGGCCGACCGCAGGCTGATGACCTCCGATTCGGCAAACACCGTGCACATGCTGGTAATCGCATGCGGCTCGACGTCTGCAGTCATGCTGTCGAGTTGTTCGACGCTGGCGCCAAGCGTCCGTGAAATGACGTCCAGAAAGCGGCCGGTGCCGGCGGCGCATTTATCATTCATCAGGAAGTCGCTGAGGTTGCCCTCGGCGTCCAGCTGGATAACTTTGCTGTCCTGGCCGCCGATGTCAATCACCGTGCGGGTGTCCGGCGCCAGCAGGCGTGCGCCGAGGCCGTGACAGGAAATCTCCGTCACCTGCTTATCGGCAAAATCCACCAGCTGGCGGCCATAGCCGGTGAGGGTTAAAAAAGGCGTCTCCGTGAGGCCCGCGCGTAGCGTTTCCCAGGCCTCATGGATGGCGTCGGCGGGGCGAAAGGGAGTGGGGCAGAGGAAGCGGCGCACGATGACGCCGTCCGCCAGCAGGATGCCTTTCGTGGCGGTAGAGCCGGAATCAATGCCAACCGTGTAGATCACGCGCTCTCCTTACAGCATTTCGATAAAGGCGGCGACGCGAGTACTGAGCTGGCCGAGGTCCGCTGTCGAATAGTCGGTTTCAATCGCCATGTAAGGAAGATCGTGCTGCTGGCGCAGATGGCGTTTAATCGCCAGCGATTCCACGGCATAGGTATGGCAGGCCTGCAGAATGACGTCGATCACCCCGTCGGCCTGATACTCCTCCACCATCTGGCTCAGCAGCTGCAGACGCTGGTCGTTGGGGGAAATACAGGAGCAGCCGATGGCGAGATATTTATCGGTTAAGGCGTCGTAGACGTCACCCTCTTCCGCCACACAGCGCTCGGTCGCTTTCGCGCCGGTGCAGTTTTCATAGCCGACCACCCAGCCGCCGTTTTCCTCGATGGCGCGGACCACTTTTTCCGCGGCGCCGCCGATCGGGCAGCCAGTGATCAGGATCCGCGGACGTGGCTCGAGCCGTTTACCCTGCAGCCACTCCTGATGGATGCGCTCCGCCATGGCATGAAGTTCATCAATCAGGGCGGTTTTGTCGAAACGGAAGGTGGCGCCATACACCACTTTCAGGATGTCGCTGCCGCTGAGCGCCGGCGGATTGAGTTGCCCGAGACGATAAAAGTGGGCCAGCGCCCGGCGCTCGCGATTTTTCAACACGATGGCTTCACGCAGCGCCGCTTCGCTAATCGGCGTGCCAAACCGGGCCTCAATCACCTGCTGCAGGCGCAAGATCTCCGCTTTCCACAGCGCGCGGGAAGCCGCGTCGCTGGCGCTGTTCGGCAACTGCATGACGTGGACCGCCTTGAACTCGGCCATGTACTCGTACATCTTCTTTTTACCGTCGCAGGTGGTTTCGCCGACCACCAGGTCAGAGAAATAGAAGTACGGACATTTATCGGTTTTGCCGAAGCCGTAACTGCTTTTGATCAGCGGGCAGAGGTTGCGCGGGAGATCTTTTTCCGCTTCCTCGATGGTTTCATCGGAGGTCGAGCACAGCGAGACGACAAGGGCGCCCGCCGCCATGGCGATCTCCTGAGGCATAAAGGTGCAGTAGGTGCCCACCAGCGGCACGTTCTGCTCTTTAAGATCCATGACGGTGAGAAAGCCCTTCTGGCGAGCTTCTGAGAACTGGTCAAAAATGGCGGGTAGATCGGTGATAAGCGACATGATTTTCCTTCCCCGTACACGGGAGATGCTGAAAGAGTCGCCATTATAGCCCTGTTGTTTATGTGCTTTTATTGATCTCCTGCGTCTGCGCGCGGCGTTAATAGACCTTCTTCAAATCCATCTCTTCCTGGATCCGCTCGCTCCACGCCAGATGGGTGCGGATGGCCTCTTCGATACCGGCGTTGTAAAACAGCGGCCCCAGCTCTTTGGCGATAAAGTCGACAAAAAACTCGGCGTCAAACTGCTCCAGCTCGAGGTTGAAGGTCTCTTCGCAGTACTTGCTGAGCTTGTCGCGCAGCAGGTCGCGCTGCGCCTGGCTGAGTTCAATGTCGTTCATGATGGGGCTTTCTCCGTAAAAGGGCTCACGACTGCCGGGCTTCGATCACCGCTTGCCTACGCTGGCGCTGGTGGCGTAACAGTCCGGCCAGGCAGCAGGCGGCGACGATCCCGGCGGCCACCGCTAACAGGTGGAAGGGGAGTCTGCCGCCATGGAACCACAGCCAGCGCGCGCCTTCAATCGATAACGCGCTGACGCTGAGGATCACGATATTCAGCGAGGCGGAGACCGTGCCTTTCGGCAGGTCGTTGGAAAAGAGGGTAAAGCGAAACAGCGTCGGGAAAATCAGCCCGATGCCGAAGGCGTAGAAGCAGGTGCCGAGCACTGACCACAGCCAGACGTGCGGCCATATCAGATTCCCAACGATCAGGATGGCCAGGCCGAGCATCTGTACCGGGACCGCGCTGAGCACAAAGCGCGGGCGGGTGGGATCTTTTACCCAGCGCGCCACCGACAGGTTAGCGATGATGACGGCGCTGAAGACCGGTACCTGGCTCCAGGCGAACTCGCTGGTGGTCAGTCCGCCGGCGTCCATTAAAATCACCGGCGATACCGCCACCCAGCTCATCAGCGGAATATAGCTCAGCGCCAGCGTGGCGGCGCCGAGTAAAAAGATGCGGTTGCGGAAGACGTTGCGAAAATCGCGCAGCACGCCGGGCAGGCTGAAGGGCACATCGCCGCGGCGCACCGTCTCCGGCATGGTCAACAGCAGGCCGAGCCAGGCCACCAGCCCCATGGCGGCGATAATGCCGAACAGCGCTTTCCAATGAATAAAATGCATCAGCGCCGCGCCGGAGAGCGGGCCGACGATCGGCGCCACCAGCACGACGGAGGTGATCACCGCCATCAGCCTGATCGATCTTTTTTCCTCAAAGGCCTCCTGCACGGTGACGTAGCCGACGGTGGCGATAAAGCAGATGCTGGTGCCCTGCACAAAGCGGGCAATCAGGAACTGGGTCATGGAGGTGGTGAACAGCGTCGCCAGGCATGCGAGGGTGAAAATCAGCGCGCCGGTGAGCAGCACCGGACGCCGTCCGATCCGGTCAGAGAGCGGCCCCAACAGCCACTGCAGCGCCATGCCGCCAGCCATATACAGGCTCACCGAGGCCGGAGCCAGCGCCACATCGGCATTGAAATCCCGCACCACGTGCAGGATCCCCGGCTGGATCAGATCGGTAGTGAGATAGGCGGAAAAATCATACAAGATTAGCGCCGCCGGGAAGAACAGCGCGGCGGCGTGGCGGGTCAGCCAGTGGGAAATCCGGTGCATCATCTCGCCCTCCCTGTGGAATATTTATCAGCGCTATTGTTCTGATAGTATCATTGCTAACCAATATGCAGATGCAGCAGCGAGGGGATCTGCGAGAACAGCCACAACATCAGGCCGATGGTCCCTCCCACCAGGGTGCCGTTGATGCGGATAAACTGCAGATCTTTACCGATATTGAGCTCGATCTGCCGCGACATATCGCGGGCGTCCCAGCTCTTCACCGTGTCGCTGATATGGCGGGTGAGGAAGGCGGCGAACTCCGGCGCCACCCGGTGCGCCGCCTGTTCCAGGTGTTCGTTAAGCGATTCGCGCAGGGCGTCGTCGCGGAGTAAGGTTTCACCGAACCACTGGCCGGCCTCGGCGATGCGCTGCTTAATGCGTGAGTCGTCGCTGCTAATATCGTTTTTTACCCAGCTGCGCAGGTCGCCCCACACTTCACCGAGATAGCGGTTAAAGGTCTCATCATTTTTCAGATATGCTTTGATGTTCTCGGCCTTCTGCGCCATGAGCGGGTCGGATTTCAGGTTGTCGATAAGCTTCTGCACCGCGTGGTCGAAGGCCTGGCGGATCTGGTGGGTACGGTCATGGCTCACCTCGTCCAGCAGGGTATTCACCGCGTCGGTGACCATCTCGGCGCTGTGCTCGCCGAGCCACTCGGTGGGCAACAGTTTGGCCTTCAGTGGGTGCTCGGTCTCCAGCCAGCGCACGATGCCGCGAGCGATAAAGGCGCGGGAGTTGTCGCGCTGCAGCAGGGCGATAAGCTGGCTTATCAGCGAATCCAGCAGCTTCTGGTGGCGATTGTCGCGGGTCATCCCCTCCAGCATCATGGCGCTGGTCTGCGTCAGGTCGACTTTATCGATCGCCTTATGTACTGCGCGGCGCAGCAGGCGCTGAATGCGCGCGTCGTCGGTCAGTTCAAGAAAACCGCTCATCACTTGCAGCAGGTGCTGGCCGACCCGGCGGGCGTTCTCCGGCTGGCTGAACCAGTTGCCGAGCATCAGGGCTGGCTCATAGCGGCGGATCAACGCGACCAGCGACGGGGTATCGAGGAACTTCTCCTCAACAAAGCGGCCAAGATTATCGGCGATGCGGTCTTTGTTGCGCGGGATAATCGCGGTATGTCGGGCGACAAAGGGCAGCGGAATACGACGAAACAGAGCGACCACCGCAAACCAGTCGGCCAGCGCCCCGACCATTGCCGCTTCGGAAATGGCCTTTAGCGCGCTGACCCACGGCGTCGGCGGCAGCAGCAGGGTGGTGATAAATAGCGCGGCGGCGATCAGCAGCAGCGACAGCGCCAGCAGTTTGGCGCGTTTGAGTTCAGCGAGTTTTTCCATAAACTTAAGCATATAACCTGACGGCGAGGTCGTGCAAAAATCGCCAGATAATCCACAGACCGAAGATCATCAGGACCGCCCCTGCCGCCCGCTCGACCCGCCAGACGATGGCGCCCAGGCGGCGCTGTATCTGCGGCAGCGCCATCGCGCTCACCAGCAGTAAATCCCAGAAGAACACCACGCTGACCATCCACAACCCGCTCACTGTTTGCTGAAGCAGGGTGACCGCCGGCCCGAGCAGGGAGGTCATCAGCGCCAGATAAAACAGGGCGTTTTTGGGGTTGAGCAGCGATGACCCCAGCCCGAGCAGTAGCTGTTTACCGATCCCCGGGAGCGGTGCGCGAACGCTCTCCACCGCCAGCGTCGCGGGACGGCTGCGTATCAGCAGGCTGCCAATCCACAGTAAATAGCCCGCACCCAACAGCTCAATGAGCAAAAACAGCAGCGGCGCCTGTCGCAAAAGCCCCCAGCCGACGATGGCGAGAACAATATACAGCGCATTGCCGGCGGCGATGCCGAGACATAGCCCGATGCTGCCGCGGATCCGGTAGCGCACGGCGTAGCCGACTAACAGAAAAAAATCAGGACCTGGGCTGAGCAGGGCGACAAAGTGAGACAAGGCTAACGCCGGGAAGGCGGCGGGGAAGAGAGTCGATAAGGTATTCATAGTGGCCTCGATAATGGTGCTGAGGCCACCCTACGCGAGGTGGCGTATTACTTATTGTCGGATATTGATCTGCTTTGCGCATATTGCCGCGGCGTGGCGGCGGTATAGCTGACAAAGGTTTTATGGAAATGGCTCTGATCGGCAAAGCCAGCCTGATAGCCGACATCGGCAATAGAGTCCCCGGCGCGTAAGCGCGTTTTCGCATATTCGATGCGCGCCATATTGATCAAACTGGCAGGCGTCAGGCCGGTATCCTGTTTCACGGCGCGGATAACGGTCTCTTTACGAAGCGCGCTGTCGTGGGCCAGCTTATCCAGCGACGGCGGTGTCGGCAGCGTGTTTGCCAGGCGCTGAAACAGCAGGGCGCTGGCGTGATGTGGCGCCTGCGGCGCGGCGGCGCACAGCGGCAGTGCGTGCAGAAGTTGTGCCAGCCGGGCGGGCAGTTGTTCAAGGCTCCCGTGGCTCATCAGGGCGACAATCTGCTGGAAACTGGCAAAGAGAGGGCTGTCGCGCAACAGCGGCTGCGGCGAGGTGATACTGGCGCCAGGGGGAATATCCGGGCGCTGCGCGTGGCACCATGCCGCCTCCAGGTACAGCATATGATAGCTGCGCGGCCTGTCACGCAGCGGATTACAGCTATGCGGCGCGTGCGGCGGGATCACGATCAGATCCCCGGGCTGCAGGAGATATTCCTCACCATTGCACAGGCAGCGCGTTTCCCCCTCGATAATCGCCCCCACCGAGAGCTGCGGGTGGCTGTGGCGTTTGTAGGCCTGGCGGCTGTGCCAGGTGCTGCGCAGCTCCAGCCACGGTAGACGATCGTCTCGCCAGAAGGTTTGGGGGATATCTCGGGTATGGTTCACCGCATCGACCTTTGCTAAGGAGGGAGAGGTCGTTTATAGCATGCTGCGCGGAGGCTGTCGCCCGCCTGGATTTGCGTACCGCCTCGAAAAAGGATGTCGCGCTTGCAGTCCGGGGAAATCTATTTTCGTGGCGGCGCGTAAAGGTTGTATTGCCCGGGTGTCAGAGACATTCCGGGCGCGTAGAGTCCCTGCAGGATAAGCAGGCAGGGATGAGCCGATGGCAAAGGGCACCACCTCGACGCCGCATGATGCGGTGTTTAAACAGTTTCTCACTCAGGTCGACACCGCGCGTGATTTCCTGGCGATCCATTTACCGCCTGCGCTGCGTCAGCGCTGCGACCTCGATACCTTACAGCTGGAATCGGCAAGCTTTATCGAGGAGAGCCTGCGGGCCTGGTACTCCGATGTGCTGTGGTCACTCAAAACCGCGTCTGGCGAGGGCTACATTTATGTGGTTATCGAACATCAGAGTTCGCCGGACGCGCAGATGGCTTTTCGCCTGATGCGCTACGCCATCGCCGCGATGCAGCGCCATCTTGATGGGGGTCATACCAGACTGCCGCTGGTGGTGCCGATGCTGTTCTATCACGGAGCGACCACGCCATACCCGTGGTCACTCAACTGGCTGGACTGTTTTGCCGATCCACAGCTGGCGAGTGAACTTTATGCATCGCCCTTTCCGCTGGTGGATATCACGGTGATCCCCGACGATGAGATCGTTCGCCACCGGCGCGTGGCATTACTCGAGCTGATACAGAAGCATATTCGCCAGCGTGATTTAATGAACATCGTTGAGCAACTGACGACGATTTTACTTAGCGGGGACGCTAATGACAGACAGCTAAAAACGCTGTTTAATTATCTGCTGCAGACTGGCAACGCGCGCCGCTTTGGCCGGTTTATCCACGAAGTGGCGCAACGGGTTCCTCAGCACAGGGAGAGATTGATGACTATTGCTGAAAGATTACAGGAAGTGGGCCGCAGAAAAGGCAAACGGGAAGGCCGGCTTGAAGGATGGCAGGAAGGCAGACAAGAAGGACAGCATGCCGAGGCGCTGCGCATCGCACAGAGGATGCTGGCCGACGGTATTGCCCGCGAGACGGTGGTGAAAATCACCGGCCTGGCCTACGACGAGATCGCCACGCTGGAACATTGATAACACCGGGGCGGCCTGACGGTTTCCCCTGTTAGCCACCAACGTTATGGAATATTCCGGATATACCTAACTTTACCCGCATCGCCAGCCATCTCGACTACCCTTAATATCCTTGACGGCATTTTTGACTGCCTTAATAGCGATAACAAGGAGACATGCGACATGGGCTATCAGACGGTGAATCCTGCGAACAATCAGCTTATTAAAACGTACCCAACGCACAGCGACGCGGACGTGGAGGCGGCGCTGCAGCAGGCGGATGCGCTCTACCATTCTGCCTGGGCAAAAGGCGATATTGAACCGCGGCTGGCGGTACTGCATAAGCTGGCGGATCTGATCGACAGCCGGGCGGAGGAACTGGCGAAAATCGCCAGCCAGGAGATGGGGAAACTCATTAATCAGAGCCGCGGCGAAGTGAAACTTTGCGCGCAGATCGCCCGCTATTACGCCGATAACGCCAAATCGTTGCTGGCGCCGGTGAAATATCCCTCCGAACTCGGCGACGCCTGGGTTGAGCATCATCCCATCGGCGTCTTAATGGCGGTGGAGCCGTGGAACTTCCCCTATTACCAGCTGATGCGCGTCCTGGCGCCAAACCTGGCGGCCGGCAACCCGGTTATCGCCAAACACGCCAGCATTGTGCCGCACTGCGCGGAGACCTTTGCCCATCTGGTGCGTGAGGCCGGCGCACCGGAGGGGGCGTGGACCAACCTGTTTATCTCCCAGGATCAGGTGGCGAAGATTATCGCCGACGATCGCGTGCAGGGCGCGGCGCTCACCGGGTCGGAGAAAGCCGGCAGCGTGGTGGCGGCGCAGGCGGCGAAGCATATTAAGAAATCGACGCTGGAACTGGGCGGCAACGATGTGTTTGTGGTGCTGGACGATGCCGACCTGGAGCGCGCGGTGAAAATCGGCGTCCAGGCGCGGCTGAATAACGCCGGCCAGGTGTGTACCGCCGCCAAGCGCTTTATCCTGCACGAAAATATCGCGGATGCGTTCCTGACAAAATTTAGCGAGGCGTTTCGCCAGGTGAAAATCGGCGATCCGCTGGATGAAAGCACCACACTGGGGCCGCTCTCTTCCAAAGATGCGCTGGAAACGTTAAGAAAGCAGGTGGACGAGGCGGTGAAAAACGGCGCTACGCTGCATCTGGGCGGCAAAGCGGTGGCGCGAGAAGGCAATTTCTTTGAACCCACCATCCTGACCGGTATCACTCGTGATAACCCGGCGTACTTCGAAGAGTTCTTTGGCCCGGTGGCGCAGATCTACGTGGTGAAAAACGATGAGGAGGCAATCGCGCTGGCCAATGATTCCCACTATGGTCTGGGCGGTGCGGTGTTCAGTCAGGATATCGAACGCGCCAAACGGATGGCCTCCGCCATTGAAACCGGGATGGTCTATATCAACTGGCTTACCGATACCGCGCCGGAGCTGCCGTTTGGCGGCGTGAAGCGTTCCGGTTACGGACGGGAGCTCTCCGATCTCGGCATCAAAGAGTTTGTGAATCAGAAGCTGGTGGTGGTGCGACGCTAAGCCCTTAACCCGGCAATAAAAAACCTGCCATCCGGCAGGTTTTTTTATGGCTAATGCTCAGCGCACCTTAGCCTTATCGCGGGGGCGTTGACCATAATCAGAAGGTGACCCCGCCGCCCACGTAGGCGCCATCAATCAGGGTGTGGTTTGGGCGACCCTCTTTGCCGTCAACGCTCACGTGACGGTAACCCACTTTCAGGGTCAGTGGACCCACCGGAGACCAGCTCACGCCGCCGTTCGCCTCAACATAGTTTTTCACGCTGTTGTTCAGGCCGTCCGGCGCGACATACCCTTCGCCAAACACGTGGATGCTGTCTGTCAGGGCCACGTTCACCCCGCCGCCGACCGGAAACGCGACGCCGTTATCGCCTTTTTTCGGCCCGAGGTAGATAGCTTTCGCGCCGGCATTGAGCATTACCGGGCCCACTTCCAGGTTGTACCCAGCGCCAACGCCGCCGGTCTGGCTACCATCATCAGTATTCTTCAACCAGTGGCTTTCGGCATACAAGCCAGAAGAGGATTTACCCATTTCCATATTCAGATTGGTAAAGTTTTTACCTTGTTCAACGGTAAATCCCATCGCCATGGCGGAACCAGAGACCGCGGTCAGGGCAGCAACAATAAGGATGTTAAGCTTTTTCATGGTTTGCTCCTCGTCATTAAATTTGTCTGAGCGCACCTTAACAATCGATGTTTATATCTGCAAATGTGACTTAAATCGATTTTTTATGCTGACTTTGTCAGAAGGGTGTTTTGAAAATGTTGTAAAGACGTTGGGGTACGGCGAGGTCAATCATCAAATTTGGCCTGTTTAGCAACGGTTTAATTTGTGGGCTAAACAGAAACTGAACAGGGCGGGCATTAATTATTAAGGATCCTATTCATTTAGTTTCTTATTATTTCCGAAAGTGTTTCTGCTGTTACTTATTAAAACGTTGCTTTACATTTTTCGACGCGCTGCCGACGTTTGGTCCCTGTTTTTGACGAGGTGTCAGAGAGAGGACGGTGCCTGCGCCTTAGCGCGCAGGCGGGCAGGTTAGCGTCGTAACCCGGCAAACGCCGCGCGAATCTCTTCTTCCGGCAACTGAATGCCGATAAATACCAGCGTGCTGTGCGGCGTTTCATCGCCCCACGGGCGGTCCCAGTCGGCGCTGTAGAGGCGCTGCACGCCCTGGAACAGCAGGCGATTCGGCTCGCCATCGATCCACAGCATGCCCTTATAGCGCATCAGCTGTTCGGCGAAGGAGAGCAGCAGATTTTCCATTACCCGTGAAACTTCACTGATATCCACCGGATAGTCGAGCTCGACCACAATCGACGAGACGTCGTTCTGCTTTTCTGCAACAAAATGAAAACGCGGTTTGGTGCTGACAACCTTTTCTTCCAGCATAAAGCCGCTGGTGTTAAACAGCTGGCTTAGATCGATATCACCGTGAATGACGGTATAAACCGGCGCCCGCGCATTGATGCGCGCCAGCCGTTCGCGCAGCTTCTCGGTGTCGCCGGCAACGTCGGTTTTGGTTAGCAAAATGCGGTCCGCATAGCCGACCTGCGACTGGGCGATGGTGAACTGATCCATCTGCTGGTCGGCATGGACAGCATCCACCAGGGCGATCACCCCGTCCAGCAGATAGCGCTCGCAGAGCACTTCATGGGAGAAAAAGGTCTGGATAATCGGTCCCGGGTCGGCCATGCCGGTACACTCAATCACCAGCCGGTCAAACTCGATTTCGCCGCGATCGCGACTGTCGAGGAGATCGAGCAGGGCGTCTTCCAGTTCGTTGGAGCGCGTACAGCAGATACAGCCGTTGGTCAGGGTTTTGATCTGCGTGGCGCGGTCGCCGATTAGCTGATCGTCAACGGAGACTTCGCCAAATTCATTTTCAATCACGGCGATTTTGAAACCGTGCTGCTCATTCAGGATATGGCGCAGGAGGGTGGTTTTTCCTGCGCCGAGAAAACCGGTGAGTAGGGTGACTGCAATCGGTGCCATTATTGCCTCCATTAACAGCAGCGTACGCCGCCTTTGCCGTCTCCGCCGTAGCGGGCCTGCTGACGTTCGCGGAAGAATTCTTCATAAGTCATGTAGGGCTGATCCGGATGGTTGGTTTGCATATGCGTGACGTAGTTGTCGTAATCCGGAATGCCAATCAGCATTTTTGCCGCCTGACCGAGATATTTTTTTGCCTGACCTAAGTTACCAAACATTATAAGTTCCAGATAACGAATAAAGCCGGATGGCGACTCGCGCCTTATCCGGCCTACGTTAATGCACTTTTTGTAGGCCGGATAAGCGTAGCGCTATCCGGCATCAGCGTTAATGATGTGACGAGGTCTTCACGCCGCCTTCCGGTACCGGCACGTACGGAGTCTCTTTGTCGGTACGCACCTTATTGTTGCGCACGTTGAGCCAGGTTTTGATGCCGTAGAAGATGATGCTGTACACCACCACCAGGAACAGGATACTCAGTCCGGCGTTGGTGTAGTTGTTGACCACGATATGGTTCATGTTGGCAATCTGCTGCGCGGTCAGCTCGCCGCCGGCGGCAATCTTCTCTTTATACTGCTGAGCCATAAAGAAGAAGCCTTCCATCTGCGGGTTGGTACTGAACAGCTTCAGACCCAGCGCCCAGGTGGTGCACAGCAGCAGCCATGCTGCCGGGATAACGGTGACCCAGATATATTTGGTGCGCTGCATTTTGACCAGCACCACGGTGCCAAGCACCAGCGCCACGGCGGCCAGCATCTGGTTAGAGATACCGAACAGCGGCCACAGGCTCTTCACACCGCCCAGCGGGTCGACCACGCCCTGATACAGCAGGTAGCCCCACAGCCCGACGCAGCCCGCGGTACCGATAATCCCGGCGACCAGCGAGTCGGTTTTTTTCAGGAACGGCACGAAGTTACCCAACAGATCCTGCAGCATAAAGCGGCCTGCGCGGGTACCCGCATCCAGCGCGGTGAGGATAAACAGCGCTTCAAACAGGATACCAAAGTGGTACCAGAAGCCCATATCCGCCATCGGGATGATTTTATGGAACACGTGGGCGATACCGACGGCCAGCGTCGGCGCGCCGCCGGCGCGGTTCAGTACCGAAGGTTCGCCGATATCTTTCGCCGTCTGCAGGATCTGCTCAGGTGAAATCACAAAGCCCCAGGAGCTGACAGTCGCCGCCGCGTGGACGGTGACTTCTTTCAACTGCGCAGCGATCATCGCCGCGTTTTCACCGCCCATTTCGTGCAGGTTTGGCATGACAATGCCAAGGCCCGCCGGCGGGGTGTTCATCGCGAAGTAGAGACCCGGTTCGATAATCGAGGCGGCGACCAGCGCCATGATGGCCACGAAAGACTCCATCAGCATCGCGCCGTAGCCGATAAAGCGGGCATCGGTTTCGTTGGCCAGCAGCTTCGGCGTGGTGCCGGAGGCGATCAGCGCGTGGAAGCCGGAGACCGCGCCGCAGGCGATGGTAATAAACAGGAACGGGAACAGGGCGCCTTTCCACAGCGGACCGGTACCATCAATGTACTGGGTCACTGCCGGCATTTTCAGGTCCGGGTTGAGGATAACGATCCCCAGCGCCAGGCCGACGATTACGCCGATTTTCAGGAAGGTGGCCAGATAGTCACGCGGCGCCAGAATCAGCCATACCGGTAGCAGCGCGGAGATAAACGCGTAGCCAATCAGAGTAAAGGTGATGGTGGTGTCTTTAAAGGTCAGCGCCGGGCCCCAGTACGGGTCGTGGGCAATGATGCCGCCAAACCAGATGGACGCCACCAGCAGTACGATACCGATAACCGAGACTTCACCCACGCGGCCAGGGCGCAGGAAGCGCATGTAGATCCCCATAAACAGGGCGATAGGCACCGTCGAGCAGACGGTAAAGACGCCCCACGGGCTTTCCGCCAGCGCTTTCACCACGATGAGCGCCAGCACCGCGAGGATGATGATCATAATCAGGAAGCAGCCGAACAGCGCGATAGAGCCCGGAACCGGCCCCATTTCCTGCTTGATCATCTCACCCAGCGAGGCGCCGTTACGCCGCGAGGAGATAAACAGCACCATGAAGTCCTGTACCGCGCCCGCCAGCACCACGCCGGCCAGCAGCCACAGGGTGCCCGGCAGATAGCCCATCTGCGCGGCCAGCACCGGGCCAACCAGCGGGCCGGCGCCGGCAATGGCGGCGAAGTGGTGGCCAAACAGCACGTAGCGGTTGGTCGGCACATAGTTCAGGCCATCGTTATTAATGACCGCCGGCGTCGAGCGCGTTGGGTCAAGCTTCATCACCTTCTGCGCGATGTACAGGCTGTAATAACGGTAGGCGACGAGGTACACAGAAACCGACGCCACCACGATCCACAGGGCACTGACGTGCTCACCGCGGCGCAACGCGACGACTGAGAGGCAAAATGCCCCGATGATTCCGAGAATCACCCAGGGTATGTGCTTGAATAGTTTTTTGGTATCCATAGTAAAACCTGGCGTTAATTAGATGAATAATTGGCCGAAGCCGTCTGGTTTTAAGTAAGGGTTGATGGAGGTATTGATTAGCTAGGCTGCCTCCGATCTTGCCAGAACAGCGCGCGCGTAAAGTTGGGTAAATCGGTGAGTGGTTGTATGGAAGGTTAAGCGGTCGCTAGCTGAAATAAGCGGTTGGCCATCAAGTGAACAAGAGATAATTATGTGATTGAGATCACGGAATATTTCAGCCCAGTGCGATGGGGGAGCGGCAGAATCTAAAAAGAGGTCGCGCTAATGCTCTCAGTGTGAATCGATATTAATTCATAATCTCATATTCTTATTTCATGATGATTTCATGTTGTCTTTGGCAGAACTTAGCGGTGATTCATCCATATCATTAGAATGGAGTAATGATCGCGTTTATAATTTTAAGCAATAATTTTTGAAATGGCTTGAATAATATGTGTTGATATTGATATGGGTTTGGTTGTATTAAATGCCACGCTTCGCTTTTTATTACTCGACATGGAAAGTTGTGACTTAACTATAATGAATAAATGGAATTTCGTTCATAAAGTTTTAATTATCTGTATATTGCCTGCCTGGGCATGGGCTGCGCCTGTGGATACCGTACGTGAGCAGCAGTTCATCAACCAGCAGCAGCGCCAGCAAGCCATGGAAAGTCAGCTCGCGCCGCCGTCACCGGATATTCATTTATCCGCTGAAGAAATAAATGTCGATGATGGGGTATTTTCCGTAGAACAACCTTGCTTTGTTATTTCTCAGGTGATTTTGCAGGGCGTCGAAGCCTTACCGCATTGGCTTCCGCTCCAGCACCAGACAAATAAAGCGATTGGACGTTGTCTGGGAGGAAAGGGAATAAATCTATTGATGTCCCAATTGCAGAATATATTAATCGATCGCGGTTATATCACCAGCCGGATCCTGGCTCCGCAGCAGGACTTAAAAAGCGGTGTTTTACGCCTGGTGGTGGTGCCGGGTTATATCCGTGAAGCCAGGTTTACGGCGCAGAGTGATGATTATCTATGGCTGGCGAGCGCATTTCCGGCGACTGACGGGAAACTGTTGGATTTGCGCGATATTGAACAGGGGCTGGAAAATCTGCAGCGCCTGCCGACGGTACAGGCCAGCATGGAAATTGTTCCAGGCGAGACGCCGGGTCAAAGCGATATTGTCATTAACCGCCAACAGGAACGCTTCTGGCGCGTTGACGCCTCGCTTGATGATTCCGGCTCTAATGCCACCGGCCGTTATCAGGGGAACCTGACGCTGTCGCTGGATAACCCGCTAGCCTTAAGCGATCTTTTTTACCTTTCCGGTTCACATAACCTCGATGGCAACGGCGGTAAATCTTCGAAGAACCTGACCGGCCACTATTCGGTCCCGCTGGGCTACTGGCAGCTCGGATTAACCGCCAGCCAGTACGATTACGTGCAAACCGTGGCGGGGGCCAACGGCGATTACCAGTACAGCGGTAAAAGCAAGAACGTTGATTTCCAGATGAGCCGCGTGCTGCACCGTAGCGGTAGTCAGAAGACCACGCTTAGCGCCGATGTGTTAGCCCGCGAGCAGCGCAACTTCATTAACGACACCGAGATTGCCGTTCAGCGGCGGCAGACGGCGGCCTGGAAGCTTGGTCTGCAGCATCGCCATTACCTTGGCAACGCCACTCTCGATGCCGGAGTGAGCTATCAGCGTGGTACCCGTTGGTTTGGCGCTCAGCCCGCGCCGGAAGAGCAATGGGGGGAAGCAACCGCCCTCAGCAAAATCCTGCAATTCAATGCTCAGCTCAATTTGCCTTTTGCCCTGGGCGGGCAAAATTTTCGCTTTACCAGCCGCTATCAGCGGCAGATGAGCAGCACGCCGCTGACTTCGCCGGATATGTTTTCCATCGGCAACCGCTGGACGGTACGCGGCTTTGACGGCGAGCGTACCCTGACCGCCAGTCACGGCTGGTACGTACGTAACGATATCGCCTGGTCGACCCCGTTACCGGGGCAGGAGTTTTATCTGGGAGCAGATTACGGCGAAGTCGGCGGCGCGGGCAGTGAAACGCTGGTGGGCAAACACCTCGCCGGAGGCGTGGCAGGGCTGCGCGGCCAGTACCACCGCGCCAGCTACGACCTGTTCGCCGGTATCCCTTTAGCCAAACCCGATGGCTTTAAAACCGATCCGGCAACTTTTGGTTTCAGCGTCAGTTGGAGCTACTGACTTTCACTCACGCGCCGTTTGGCGGCGCGTGCTGCGCACAGGGATGATTTTCCGCGCCGCGGTGGACAACGGATGACGAGTAACGGCAATGAATAAACGCTTTTATCGAATCGTATTTAATAAGGCTCGCGGGATGTTAATGGTGGTGGCGGAAACGACCCGCTCTCATCGGGCGGGCGTGTCGCCGCAATCCGGCGCCGACGCGCGAACCGGGTCGACGCTGACGTCCACCCTGGCGCCGCTGGCTTTTAGCTTTCTACTCGCTTTTTCCTGTCTCACTCCGGCTCAGGCAGCGATTGTCGCCGATAACCATGCGCCAGGCGGCCAGCAACCGCAGATCGCCAATAGCGCCAATGGCACGCCGCAGGTCAATATTCAGACACCGAGCGGCGCAGGCGTTTCACGCAACGTCTACAGCCAGTTTGACGTCGATGGGCGCGGCGTGGTGCTGAATAACAGCCACGCTAACACTTCAACCCAACTGGCCGGGATGGTCGCCGGCAACCCGAATCTGGCGAAAGGGGAAGCCAGAGTGATCCTCAACGAGGTGAATACCCGCGATCCGAGCCGGCTGAATGGCTATATCGAGGTTGCTGGACAAAAAGCGCAGGTGGTTATCGCTAACCCTGCCGGAATTAGCTGCGACGGCTGCGGGTTCATCAATGCCAACCGCGCAACGCTGACGACAGGCCAGGTACAGTACGGTAACGGGCAGATTAGCGGTTATGATGTCAATCGCGGCGAAATTCTCGTACAGGGCGGCGGCCTTGATGCGAGCTCGGTAGACAGTACCGACCTGCTCGCCCGCGCGGTGAAAATCAACGCCGGGGTTTGGGCGCAGGAGCTAAAGGTCACCGCAGGGCGTAATCAGATCGATGCGGCGCACAGCCGAACGACGGCAAAATCAGCCGACGGCAGTGCGCTGCCTGCGGTGGCGATAGACGTCAGCGCCCTGGGCGGGATGTACGCTCATAAAATTCGTCTTGTCGGTACCGAGCGCGGCGTAGGCGTTCACAATGCCGGCAATATCGGCGCGGCGGCGGGGGATGTAGCAATCAGCGCTGATGGCGCGCTCAGCAACCGCGGCGTGATTCAGTCCGCGCAGAGTCTGCAATTGTCCGTTAAGGGCGATCTTCACAACCAGGGCCAGCTGTACGCCGGTAAAGATAGCCTGGTGACGGCCAGTGCGACGCTAACCAATGACGGCATGATCGCCGCGCAAGGCGATACGCGGATTGCCGCCAACGCTTTGCGTAGCGCGCAAAACAGCACGCTCGCCGCCGGATTAAATAGCGATGGTTCTACCGCCAGCAGCGGCGCGCTGACGCTGAATAGCCAGAGCTCGTTGGCGCTGAATGGCCGCAATATGGCGGCAGGAACGCTGACGGCACAGGGCAGGACGGTGGATCTTGATAACAGTCGAACCTCGGGGGCGCGGATCGTGGTCAGCGCCGCGACCGGGGATATCACCACCCGAGATGCGGTGGTGGCGGCCAGCGAAAAACTCCAGTTGGCCGCCAGCGGCAAACTCAACAACCACAGTGGCCTGTTGACGGCCAGCCAGCTTGAGCTGAAAGCAATGGCGCTGGATAACCAACAGGGCGTAATCCAGCAGACGGGCGAGGACGATCTACGCCTTGATTTTCGTGCGGGATTGGATAACCGCGGCGGTGAGATTGCCAGCAACAGCCATGCTTTGGCGCTCAGCACCAGCCAGTTGCTCAATCAAAACGGAACGCTGCTGCATACCGGCAGCGGCGGCATGTCTATTACCAGCGAAGGCGCGCTGGACAACGGCGAAGGCACTATTGCCGCTAACGGCAATATCGTTTTGTACTCCGATAACATGAATAATCGCAGCGGTAAAATCAGCACGACGCAGGGCAATGCTCAGCTCATTACGCGTCATGAGCTGGAAAATTCGCAAGGGAATATCGTTGCTGGCGGTAGCCTTTCTCTACAAGTGGCCAGCCTTCGGAACCAGCAGGGGCAATTGATTGCGGCGCAGGGCGACCTGGCCATGAGCGCTGAAGGAGGGCTGGATAACCGCGAAGGCGTTCTTGCCGCAAATGGCAATATCAAGCTTGACGCCGACAATCTGAACAACCATGGCGGAAAAATCAGCGCGGCGCAGGGCGACATTCAGCTCACTGCGCGCCATGGGGTGGATAACTCGCAGGGGAATATCATCGCCAGCGGCGATATCCAACTCCAGGCTGAAAATCTTACTAATCGTCACGGGCAGGTAGGCACGGCGCAGCGGGGCAGCGTCAACCTGACGACGAGCGGTTTGCTGGATAACCAGCAGGGAACAATTACCGCCTTTGATGCCCTGGGTATTCAGAGCGCCACCGTTGATAACCGGCAGGGAGAACTGCAGTCCGGCGGTAATCTCAATATTACCATCCACAACCGGGGGCTGGATAACCGGCAGGGGCAGATCGTCTCCGCCGCCGCTCTGGAAATAGCAGGCGTCAACCTGGCGTTGGCTAATACGGGCGGAACGTTACTTGCCGCGAGCAAACTTAGCCTCGATGCCGATTCCCTCAGCGGCGATGGCGAGGTGCTCTCTCAGGGCGATATGTCGCTCACGTTGCGTCAGGCGTTTCATAACGCCGGGAGGATCATCGCCAACGGCAACCTGCAGTGGAATCTTTCCGGGCTGGGGCTGATTAATCAGGGGGTTATCAGCGCCGGCCGGGCGCTCAATCTCTATGCGGCAAAGCTGGATAACCGTCAGGAAGGTGAAATCAGCGCTGGCGAGAACCATTTGACGGTCAGCGGCGAGCTGGTCAATCGGGGGCTGATTGACGGTGGTTTAACCCATATTGTCGCCACGACGTTAACCAATATCGGCAGCGGGCGCCTGTACGGCGACGCCGTCGCGCTGCAGGCGGCAACGCTGACTAACGCCGCGGAGAACGGCGTGGCGGCGACGATTGCCGCACGGGCATCGCTGGCAATGGGCGTCGGCACGCTCAATAACCAGGATCACGCGCTGATCTACAGCGACGGTACGCTCGCCATTGGCGGACAGCTTGCCGAAGACGGTTCGCTCAGCGGCCAGGCGGGAGTGTTTAATAACCACAGCGCAACGCTTGAGTCCGCCAATGATATGGCGCTCGATATCCAACAAATCAATAACTACAACGACCATCTGGTGACGAAAGATGTGGTGGTCGAGCAGTCATGGCGCCATGAAGCGACGCTGAAAGGATCGGTACAGCGCTTCGACTGGTCGCTGGTCGATACCAGCTATAAAAACAAATATGGCGTTCACGACGCCATCATGCCGGACGGAAGCCGCGGCGATGAGTTCTATGAATACCAGTACCAGCGTACCGTTGTGGAAACGCAGGTGGTGGAAAGCGATCCTGGCAAAATCCTCTCCGGCGGCCGGCTCATCATCAACAGCGATAAGCTGAATAACTACGATAGCCAGATTATCGCCGGAGGAGCGCTCGGTGGCGTGATTGGCGAACTAAACAACGTCGCCACGACCGGCAAACGGGTGACCACCGACGTCGGCACCCAGACCCGTTGGTATGAGAAAAAGACCAGCCGCCCGTTTGGCGGCACCAAAACCAGCCAGGGAAAAAGCAGCAGTGATTACGAGCCAACTCCGACGGTTCAGACCATCGATTTGCAAACCATGAAGTGGCAGGGCAATACCCAAATTGATGGCCATAGCGGTGTGATTAATCCGCGCGATCGCGCCGATGAAACAGGCGAAATACCCGCCGGACGACTGGTGGAAGTGACGCCGGTTAACGCTGACGGAACGGTTATTCGCATCGTCACGCCGGATACCCGGCTTCCTGTCAGCAGTCTGTATCAGATTGACCCGCAGGCTAAAGCAGGCTATCTGGTGGAAACCGATCTGCGTTTTACCAACGGTAAAGCGTGGCTCGCCAGCGACTACATGCAAAATCAACTGGGCGTTGATCAGGCGATGAAGCGGCTTGGCGACGGCTATTACGAGCAGCGGCTGGTGCGTGAGCAGATCGTTAAGCTGAGCGGCGGGCGCTACCTGCAGGGCTACAGTAACGATGAAGAGCAGTACCGGGCGCTGATGGACGCGGGCGTCGCCTTCGCCAAACAGTACAACCTGACGGTCGGGGTGGCGCTGACGCCAGCGCAGATGGCGCTGCTGACCAGCGATATGGTCTGGCTGGTCGCCAGAGAGGTCACGCTAACGGATGGCTCCGTGCAGCAGGTGCTGGTGCCGCAGGTTTACGCGCGGGTTAAAGCGGGCGATCTCGATGGCAGCGGCGCGTTGCTCGGCGGTGAAAACGTGGCGTTCAGCGTGAGCCGTGATGTGACCAACAGCGGGCACATCCACAGCCGCGACGTGACCCAGCTAACCGCGGAAAACATTCATAACAGCGGCTATATCGGCGGCAACCAGCTCACGCTAAACGCGCGTACTGATATCAACAATATTGGCGGAACGCTGCAGGGCGGCGATAGCCTGATCGCGCAAGCCGGGCGTGATATCAACAGCGCCAGCACCCTCGGCGGCGCCCCAGGTAACATCAGCCTCGATCGGCCCGCGGGGATTTATGTCCAGAATGAAAACGGCCAGTTGGGGCTGCTGGCGTTACATAACATTAATCTGACGGCAAGCATGGTGAGTAACAGCGCGGCGGGCAGCCAGACGCAGATTATCGCCGGCAACGATCTCAACCTGCAGACGCTCGCCACCACCCATAGCGAAAGCGGAAACTGGGGGAAAGGCAACGATCGTTCCTTGACCCAGCGTAGCGATATCGGCACGCAAATTAACGGCGGCGCGGTGGCGCTGTCCGCCGGCCACGATATGAATGCCCGCACCGCCAGCGTGACGGCGACCAACAGTCTGACGGTTGCCGCCGGCAATGATATTAACCTCAGCAGCGGCGAGTCCTCATGGCACCTGACGGAAAACAGTCATCAAAGCAGCAGCGGCCTGCTGGCTCGCCGTTCGCTCACCACTCACGATGAAGTGTGGGCGCAGAACGCCATCGGCAGCAATTTTAGCGGTGACAGTATTGTGATGCAGGCCGGGCGCGACCTGCTGGTGTCCGGCAGCAGTGTTGCCGGCACCCAGGACGTCAACCTTGCGGCGGGGCGTAACCTGACCATCACCACCGCCGAGGAGCGTCGCCAGGAAAACCATCTACGTAAAGAGAAACATAGCGGCTTTTCCGGCACCGGCGGTGTCGGCTTCAGCGTCGGCAGTTCGTCGCTGAAAGCCACCGACGTAACGACGGCGTTAAGTAGCGCCGCCAGTACCGTCGGAAGCTCACAGGGCAACTTGAGCCTGAGCGCCGGTAATGTATTGACGGTTCAGGGATCTGACCTGGTGGCCGGCAACAATATGGCGTTGACCGGTAAAACCGTAAATATTCTGGCAGCGGAAAACCAGAGCACCCAGACCCATACCGTGGAGCAGAAAACCAGCGGCTTGACGCTGGCGTTATCCGGGATGGTGGGCAGCGCCATTAATACCGCGGTTTCCAGCGCCAACCAGGCCAGCACCGAGAGCAATGGCCGTCTCGCCGCGCTGAGCGGGCTGCAGTCGGCATTATCGGGCGTACAGGCGTATCAGGCATCGCAGATGCAGACTGCGGATTCCAGTCCGGAGAGCATGATAGGGGTCAACCTCTCCTGGGGTAGCCAGTCCTCGAAATCCACTCAGCGACAAACGCAGAACACCAGCCGCGGCAGCAGCCTGATGGCCGGCAACAATCTCAGCGTTATCGCCACGGAGACGGATATCAACGTTGAGGGCAGCCAGCTGCAGGCTGGCGGCAGCGCGTTGCTCAATGCCGCGCGCGATGTGAATTTATTCTCTGCGGAGAACGCCAGCACCCTGAGCGGTAAAAACGAGAGCCATGGGAGTTCGTTTGGCGTCGGTATTAACTTCGGCCAGGGCGCGAACGGGCTGACGGTCAGCGCCAGCGCCAACGCCGGGAAGGGCCACGAGAAGGGTAACAGCCTGACGCATAACGAAACGACCCTCAGCGCCGGTGAGCGGGTGACTATCGTCAGCGGTCGCGATACGACGCTGACCGGGGCGCAGGTGAGCGGCCATCAGGTGACAATGGACGTCGGGCGTAACCTGACGCTGAGCAGCGAGCAGGACAGCGATAACTACGATTCGAAGCAGCGTAGCGGCAGCGTGGGGGCGAGCGGCAGCATGGGCGGCGGTTCGGGTTCTCTTAACCTGAGCCAGAGCAAAATGCACAGCACCTGGGCGTCGGTGGAGGCGCAGACGGGGATTTTTGCCGGCGAGGGCGGTTTTGATGTGAAGGTGGGCGGGCATACGCAGCTGAACGGCAGCGTGCTGGCGAGCACGGCGGCGGCGGAGCTGAACCGGCTGGATACCGGGACGCTGGGTTTCCGGGATATTAAAAACTATGCCGAGTACAGCGTGGAGCAGCAGAGCGAGGGAGTGAGCACGAGCGGTAGCGTGGCGGGGCAGTTCCTCGGGAATGCGGCCAGTGGACTGCTGATGGGGGCGAACGGCAGCGGCAGCGACAGTTCGCTGACGCGGGCGGCTGTGAGCGAGGGCAGTATCGTTATCCGCGACAGCGCGAATCAGCAGCAGGACGTGACGGGGTTAAGCCGGGATGCGGCGCATGCGAACCAGACGCTGAGCCCGATATTTGATAAGGAGAAAGAGCAGAACCGGCTGGCGACGGCGCAGAAGACAGGTGAAATCGGGCGCCAGGTGAGTGATGTGCTGGTGACGCAGGGCAAGCTGAACGCGCAGGCGGCGCAGAGCGACCCGGCGGCGCGGGCAGCGGCGCGGGCGAAGCTGGTAGCGGGAGGGAATGGCAGTCCGAGCGAGGAGCAAATCAACGCGCAGGTGAGCCGAACGGCGACGGCGGACTACGATACGGGCGGAAAGTACCAGAAGGTGGCGCAGGCGGTAACGGCGGCGATGCAGGGTCTGGCGGGGGGCGACCTGGCGCAGGCGGCGAGTGGCGCAGTGAGCCCGTATGTGGCGGAAATCATTCACAGCCAGACGACGGACAGCGCGACGGGCAAGGTGAATGTGGAAGCCAATGCGATGGCGCACGCGGTGTGGGGAGCGATAGCGGCGGCATCGGGAAATAACAGCGCGCTGACGGGAGCGGCAGGCGCGGTGAGCGGCGAGCTGCTGGGGCGCTGGATAGCGGCGGAATATTATCCGGGTGTTAAGACAGAAGAGCTGTCGGATGAGCAGAAGTCGACGATAAGCGCGCTGAGTACGCTGGCGGCGGGACTGATGGGTGGGCTTAGCGGAGGCAGCAGCGCGGATGCGGTGGCGGGGGCGCAGGCCGGGAAGAACGCGGTTGAGAATAACTTACTGAGCGGCAGTGAAGATGTGCAGGCGGCATGGTTTCGCCAGCACGGCATCGATATGGCGAGTTGTTCCGATAACCCAGGCGGGCTGGCATGTCAGAAAGCGATAAATGAGTGTAATGCGGTAGGACTTGCGCTGGCATCGGGTAGTGTGGCCCTGTTACCAGGTGGTGCTCAGGCAATGTGGGGACTGGGAGCAAGTGCAAATGCCGGTATCAGTTATCTGGCAGATGGCACGATAGATCCGGCAAATGCGACTATTGCTGGCTGGGTAAACGTGCTCAGTATGGGGAATGGCCTGGCGGGTACCGTGGGCTGGAATGCTGCCGGAGGGGCGTTCGGGAACTGGATAGATGGCAAGGATCTGTTGTCTGGAGCTATAACCAACGGTGGAGGTGCTGCTGTAGGTTATGGTATCGGTAAAAGGATTTCGTGGGGAACAGAGAAGGTTACAAATACTGTTGGGAAATGGGTAACTGGTGGATGGGATCCGAAATATGACCCTATATGGATGAAATATGCAGAAGTTAACCGCAATGACATTATTCGAGAAGGAATGAAACCGAGTAATATTCCTGGTTCTGTTGGTGATATAGGTGCATCTGTGAGTTCTGAAATCGGTGGTAAAGCAACAGAAAAAGCACTTGAAGGTAATAAAAAATGAAATATTACTACCGAGCACTAATTGGTCATATGGTCATCTCAGTTTGTATTTTTTTGTTTAGTGTTATTGGGATTATTATGGTAGCACTTATAACAAAGCTCACATTTTCGGTTTTAGAATGGCTACTCAATGGTAGCTTTGATTTATCCTGGAGTGAGATTTTACATAGTATGAAACTTGGAGGTGTAGGTGGAGGGATACTCGGTATTGGTATTGTTCTGCTTCGTTTCTTTAAAGTAAAAGGATTTTAGCTTTTTAAGCAATCTCATTTCTGCTTGGGATTGCTTTTATGGTGGCGAATAATGCTTTGAATCCGATTGATTTCGGTAAAGGCATGGCTGACATGGGTTTATCCCAGCAGTTGCTCGGCGTTCATATGCTCCAGAATGGTGCCACACCAGAAGAACTCACGGCGGCGCTGCTCAAGAACTCACAGGGACAGATACCGGACGGACAGAATGCAGCTAAAGGCCTGATGATTGTCTGGGCAGAATTCTTTGGGGTTCTGGTGAGTGCGTTGGCGGCGGATGGGGAAATGACGCCGCAACGAGCTGCGGAAATCCTGGCAAGTGGCGTGCCGACCAGTGAAGCGAAGTTAGTACAATATGTAGCAGCTAAGGCGTTTTTGGTTGTTTCGAAGAACACCTCTTATCCATCTGGAATTAGTTTTAAAATTGACCAACTGGAACATATGGGTTCTGTTGTAAAATACAATCAACAGAAAGGTATTACAGGTGGTCATAATGCTGATGCTTTCTATTCAACAGTAAGTGAGAAAAATGTGAAAATTGTCGGTGAAACTCAAAGCAGCGTGAAGGGTATTACTGAGGTTCAATATAAAATACCCGCTTACGATCGCGCCGGTAATATTACAGGTTATAAGGATAAAATATTTACCAAAACAATCTATGACCCTAAGATCTTTACTGACAAAAAAATGTTAGAATTGGGGCAGCAAGCTGCAAGTAGTGGTTACAAAGCAGCTATTGCATCTGGACAACGAGAATATACGGCAACCGCCGGCGGGATAAAATTCCAAGTTTATTTGGATAAAAAGACAGGAATGGTAGAAAATTTTCATCCGGTGACTAAATAATGAACGAATATATTTTTGACAACATAGATTATGAAAACGATCCTGAATGGGTTGTTCGGGATTATTTTAATTCAATGAATCTACAGGGGAAATTCATATGGATGTTACCGTATCTTATAAATAAAATAGGCTGCGGTGTTAACGAAACATATTGTTCATTCCCTGATTTTGAAGACCCTGATCCAGAATGTCATTTTGAAGGCATAATGTTTGGGGTATGGGACGGAGAACTTATAGTTCCTGAATTTGTAGGCTTTAAATATGTCCGCCTGGCCTGTGAAAAGTATATTCAGTTACATCCTGAAGATACTGAAAAAGTAAATGAGTTGCTGGCTAAAATTCCAGCCTGAGTAAAGATCTCGGCTAGTGAGCCGGGATCGAGTTATCGGCGGTTATCCGCGATGGCGCGAATCAGCAGCAGGACGTGACGGGGTTAAGCCGGGATGCGGCGCATGCGAACCAGACGCTGAGTCCGATATTTGATAAGGAGAAAGAGCAGAACCGGCTGGCGACGGCGCAGAAGA